>CAITZE010000028.1 GCA_903896775.1 uncultured bacterium | reverse complement strand
CGCACTTGTTAAGTTATTCTCCACAGTTTTACGCCGCGATCAGGACGGTCTTTATTGGCTTACGACGCCAGTTGAAAACGGCCGTATCGAGGTCGACGACTCTCCCTTTGTCGGTGTGGAACTTATAGTGGAGGGCGAAGGACGCAACCAAATTATTCGCTTTCGGACCAACGTCGACGACGTTGTTGTTCTTGATGCTGCACATGCTTTGCGTGTGGTGCAGGACCCTGCCAGCGGAGAGCCTCGGCCCTATGTGCATGTGCGCAAAGGGCTCGAAGCTCGCCTCGCTCGAACGGTCTACTATCACTTGGTAGAGATTGGAGAAATCGCCGACGACGGCGATACCTTCGGTGTGTGGAGTTGCGGCCAATTTTTTTCGCTGGGCTCCTTGGAGGGCGCGGCGAATGGACGCAGCGGAGAAAAATCCGTATGAATTCCGCGCCTTCTTTAAAAGAGAATTTAAACCGCGATTTCGTGCGTCGGCGCTTGGCAGCTCCAAACGAAGCCAAGTCGCGCGGCGATGCGGCAACTGCAGCGCGGTTGTTACAATCGGGCGGTGTGGAAGCTTTCGATCCGGCGAAATTCACAACCGTGCTGGCGCCCGGCACGCCTTTGCCCGGCCGCGATGACGCGCATATTCCCGCCGCCGTTTTAGTGCCGCTGGTCGCGCGCGCCGAGGGTTTCACGGTGCTTTTTACGCAACGTACCGCTGAGCTCAAATCGCATGCCGGCCAGATCTCTTTTCCCGGCGGACGTTTGGAACCAGAGGATCGCGATGCCGTCGCTGGCGCTTTGCGCGAAACCGCCGAGGAGATCGGCCTCGATGCATCGCATATCGAAATCCTGGGTCGACTCGATCCTTATATGACCGTGACCGGATACGAAGTGACGCCCATCGTTGGCGCTGTGACGCCGCCCTTCGCGTTGAAAGCCGACCCTATGGAGGTCGCGGATATTTTCGAAGTGCCGCTCGCGTTTTTTCTCGACCCCGCCAATCACCAGCGCCACAGTCGTACGCTGAGCCCCGGAATCGTGCGTGCCTATTACGCCATCCCTTATGGGGATCGCTATATCTGGGGCGCGACGGCGGGTATGCTGATCAACCTCTACGAAGTTTTGACAGCACGCTAAAACCGATCACGCGATCAAGGGCAGGGCGATGACGCGCATTGCATTAACCTACATCCTGCCGTTTCTAATGCCGGCGGCGGCCTATGCCGTTTGGGTGTGGTATCGCACGGGTTATGCGGCGCGCCACGGCGGCGAAGTTCCGAAACTTGAACAAGGCCCGTGGCCTTTACTGCTATTCAGCGGTGCGGTGCTGGCCTTTGCGGTATTGGCTGCGACGGCGCTGATACGCGGCGGTTCGCCCGACGGCAATTATGTGCCGCCGCATTTGGAGAAGGGCGAGATGGTCCCCGGCCACATGGAACCGAAAAAACCATAAGGCATCGTTGTGACGATGAGCACTCAACATCACCTGCAAATCCGACCGTGGATGACCGCGGGCCCAGTTGTGCGCCTATTGCGGGCTTTGGATGCCGATTCAATCGACGTGCGCTTTGTCGGCGGCGCGGTGCGCAACGCTGTCATGGGTTTGCCCGTGAGTGAGATCGATCTCGCCACGCCCGATACGCCCCAACGCGTCATCGAGCGTCTGCATCAGAGCGGCCTCAAAGCTGTGCCCACGGGGCTTGATCACGGTACCGTCATGGCGGTCGTCGATAACGCGACGTTCGAAATCACAACCTTACGCCGCGATACCGCGTGCGATGGGCGCCATGCCGCTGTCGAATTCACGACCGACTGGCACGAGGATGCGCGCCGGCGCGATTTCACGATGAATGCGATGTCGTTGCGCCCCGATGGCGCGCTGTTCGACGATCATGGCGGCTGGGATGATGCGAAGACCGGGCGTGTGCGGTTTGTCGGCAATGCCGCCGACCGTATCCAGGAAGATTATCTCAGGACGTTGCGGCTCTTCCGATTCTTTGCCTGGTATGGTCGCGCACCGATCGAGCCCGCAACGCTCATGGCGTGCCGCGTTCATGCCGCCGGTTTGGCGCGCCTCTCGGCGGAACGCATCCAGCAGGAGCTTGTGAAATTGCTGAACGCGCCGTCGCCGGTGGAGGCCGCAGCACTCATGGCCGCGAACGATGTTTTGCAATACGTGCTGCCCGGTGAATCTGATGTCAGTAGTTTCACCCGCTTGGTCGCATGTGAAACGCAAACGAACACCGCACACAGTTGGATCCGGCGCTTGGCGGCGTTATCGCGCGCGCCGACGGAAAGCGTTGCCGATCATCTGAAGCTGTCGAATTCGGACCGGGAGCGTCTCAAAGTTTTGATGCAAGTTGAGCCGGTTCTTGACGATCACACCGATCCTCTGCGCCTGCGTCGTGCGCTGTTTCATTTGGGCGCATCGCTGGTGAGCGACCGAATCCTATTGGCGTGGTCCCGCCAAGGAGATGCCGGGAGCCCGGCACCGTGGCGCGCTTTGTTGGAAGCTGCGGCGGCATGGAGTCCCAAAATTCTGCCTGTTTCGGGGTCGGACGTTTTGGATTTAGGCGTTAAAGCCGGTCCGGCGGTTGGACGTTTGCTGGCGGCGGTCGAGGATTGGTGGATTGGCGCCGGTTTTGAACCGAGCCATACCTGGCAGCAAAACTTCGAGCGAACCCGCCGTGGCATTGAGAAGAAAGAAAATGCCATGCACCTGGCGCCACCTTCCAGTCCGACAGGCAGCATCCCCGATGCCATGGCAAGCCGGACAATTGCGGAATTTCTGACCCTTTAACGACCGCCAAAGGCCCGTCCACTTTGTCGCAAGTCGGGCGATGAATCGTCCACACCCGATTGCGCTAGCCCTCCGTGCGTCCTTGCGCAACCCAGATCAGGCGCTCAACCGCAATGCCCATTTCG
>CAITZE010000027.1 GCA_903896775.1 uncultured bacterium | reverse complement strand
GGCGACGCGGACCTTCGTTACGCCGTCGATCTTGGCAGCGGCAGCGGCGACCTGTGCGCAACCTTTGCCGGCCACCAGAATATGAATATCGCCGCCGATCTTCTGAGCAGCTGTGACGGCGGTCAGAGTCGCGGGCTTCAGTGAGATGTTGTCGTGTTCGGCAAGGACCAGCGAGCTCATGCGATCACCTTTGCTTCATTGCGCAGTTTGTCGACCAAGGCGGCGACGTCAGCGACTTTCGCGCCGCCCTGACGTTTGGCGGGCTCTTCGACCTTCAGCGTGACCAAGCGTGGCGTAACATCCACGCCTAAGGCGTCCGGCGCGAGGGTATCGATGGTTTTCTTCTTTGCCTTCATGATATTGGGCAGCGAAGCGTAGCGCGGTTCGTTCAAACGCAAATCCGTCGTGACGATGGCGGGCAGTTTGAGATTGATGGTCTCGAGACCGCCGTCGACTTCGCGTGTGACAACGATCTTGTCGGATTCCAGCGCGACCTTCGAGGCAAAGGTGCCTTGCGCCCAACCCAGCAGTGCGGCCAGCATTTGACCGGTTTGATTGGCGTCGTCGTCGATGGCTTGTTTGCCGAGAATGACGAGGTTCGGGTTTTCTTTGCCGACGACGGCTTTGAGCAACTTGGCGACTGCCAGCGGCTGAATCTCAGCGTCGGTCTGAACCAGGATGCCGCGATCGGCACCCATGGCGAGGGCCGTGCGAAGGGTTTCCTGAGCGCCGGCCGGGCCAATGCTGACGACCACGATTTCGGTCGCCTTGCCGGCTTCTTTCAAACGGACCGCTTCTTCAACAGCGATCTCGTCGAACGGGTTCATAGACATCTTGACGTTGGCGAGTTCGACTCCGGTCTTATCCGCTTTGACGCGGACCTTGACGTTGAAGTCGACGACCCGCTTTACGGCGACGAGCACCTTCATGCGATCAACCTGCGTGTTTTGAAATCCCAGCCGGAGCGCTGCCCCAACCCGCCAGCGCCCTGCGCCAGCCCCTTGCTTCGGTGTATCTGAAAACGGGGCAACACCACTAGTCCGTCGTTAGTACACTGTCAAACGAAATAATGTTGCGCTGCAGCATAAATGCGATGATTTATACTGCTCTGCACACTTATGTACGGTGAGCGCCGGGAATCCACAACACATCACCTGCGTCAAAACCGTTCGCATGGCGCGACATAACGAAGAGATGGTCCGAAAGACGATTGGCATATGTGAGCGCCAGTGGATTCATGTCCTCGCGTTCCATGAGCGCGGTGAGATCGCGTTCAGCGCGCCGCACAATGGTGCGGGCGAGATGCAGGTGCGCCGCCGTTGCGTTGCCGCCGGGCAGCACGAAGGAGTTCAGGGGCTTTAAAGCCGAATTCATGGCATCGATCTCACGCTCAAGCCGGTCCACTTGAGTTTGCACGATGCGCAAGGCTTTGCTCGCATTCTCGCCGGGTTGGGCTGGTGTGCAAAGATCCGCGCCGAGATCGAAGAGGTCGTTCTGGATGCGAGCCAACATCGCATCGCATGCACCATCATCTGGCAACTTAGGGGTATGCAAACGCGCAAGGCCAACGGCGGCATTTGCTTCGTCGATTGTGCCGTAAGCCGCGACGCGCAGATCGTATTTACGCACGCGCGAGCCGTCGCCGAGGGAGGTGTCGCCCTTATCGCCGCCACGTGTATAGATCTTGGTCAGTCGTACCACGGCACTCTCGCCTCATTTGCGGTGGTCATCTTACGCGGCGATTTTGACGCGCGCCACCGCTACCTGGGAGCCTCAGGTGTGTCGTCGACCGGTTTTATGATGAGCCCGTTTTGGACTATGATGCGGCCGGTCTATTTCGCTTCCGGCCGCGCTCCTATAAAGGTTATCGCGTGAACCGCGTCTATCCCACATTGTCCGTTTACCTCGGCAAGCACTTCATCGTGTCGTTCTTCAGCTTGCTGGGGATCATCACGGGTTTGGTTCTGCTGTTTGATACCGTCGAGTTGATGCGCCGCTCGGTCGGCGCTGAAGGTGTGGATTTCAGCACAATCTTCGGTATGGCGCTTTTGAAGCTGCCCCATACCGCGCAGGCCACACTTCCGTTCGTGGCGATGCTGGCGATGATGTTCGATTTGTTCCGGTTGTCGCGCAGCAGCGAACTCATGGTCATCCGCGCGGCCGGCGTTTCGGTGTGGCAATTTCTTGCTCCATCGCTTGTTCTCACCGCGATCCTCGGTTTGCTCAATCTGGCCATCATCGATCCGCTGGCGGCGGATATGTATGATTCCTATCAACGCATGGATGAAAATTTGATCCGCGGCCAGGATACCACGCTTAACATCGGCGAGAGCGGTCTGTGGTTGCGTGAGTCGGCGGGCGCGGTCGCCACCGTCGTCTATGCCACGTCGGTCCATCAGGACAACGACACACTCACGCTTAACAAGGTTTCGATCTTTCAGGCCGACGGCAAAGAAAAACTCACCCGGCGTATCGAGGCTACGGGTGGTCGTTTGACGGAAGGCACATTTCAGCTTGAAAACGTCTGGGACATGGTGCCCGGCAAACCCGGCGTCTTTCATGAGACCTTTACGCTGCCGACGACCATTACGGTGAGCAAGGTGCAGGATAGCTTCGCAGCGCCCGAAACTATGTCCTTTTGGGCGCTTCCGCAGTTCATTCGCTTTTCCGAACAAGCCGGCTTCTCGGCCTTGCCTCATAGACTTTACTGGTACTCGCTGCTGGCTTCACCTTGGCTGCTGTGCGCCATGGTGTTGATTGCGGCGGCTTTCAATCTTACAGCCAATGTGAAGCTCGCGGGTTGGACAGGGCGCGGTGTGGCGGGCATGAGCGTCGGCTTCATGATCTATTTTTTCAGCCGCTTTCTTTACGCTCTCGGATTATCGGCAACTCTGCCGCTGCTTCTTGCGGCGTGGGCGCCGGCGGCCGTCGCGAGCATGTTGGGCCTTGCTTACATTTTTCACAGCGAAGACGGCTGACGTGGCCGACCGATGAACGACCTTAGCGCCAGCGCGATCCATGATCAGTCCGCCCGCTGGGTATGGGGACTGCTGTTCCTACTGATCCTTTTACCCACGCTATCTCCCGATATTGATGTCACACCGAGCAGCTGGTTTTACGTATCGGGCAGCGGCTTCTTGGGGAGCGCCGATGGCGTGCTTGAATTTGTGCGGCGCTGGGTTCCCGACATTGTAGTCGGCAGTTTTGTTTTTTGCGTCGTCCTTTGGGGTGCCAGTCTCTGCCTCGAGCGATGGCCGTGGAATATTACAACGCCTCAAATCGTCTATCTGCTACTAACGCTTCTCATCGGGCCGGCCTTGATTGTGGAATCGCTTCTAAAGCCTTTATGGGGTCGTGCGCGACCCAAGGACGTCGCGGTGTTCGG
>CAITZE010000026.1 GCA_903896775.1 uncultured bacterium | reverse complement strand
TGTCGCCGCGCGGGGTGTAGCTCAGCCTGGTAGAGCGCCAGCTTTGGGAGCTGGATGTCGGAGGTTCGAATCCTCTCGCTCCGACCAGCCCTTCGCAATTATCATGCTCCCATCTTTGATGGGATGCGTAACCTGAGGCAGGGCTAAAAAATATGACGGGATCGGTGCGAATTTCCAAGCCAACCAAGACGGCCATGCAATCGGGCCGCGCCAATACAACACGTTGGCTGTTGGAATACGACCCCGCTGATGCGCAAGACGCCGATCCGCTGATGGGCTGGGCCGGTTCGCGCGATACAAACCGTCAGCTGAAGCTATGGTTCGATACCAAAGAAGAAGCGGTCGCTTACGCCGTGCGAAAGGGTATCGAATATAAACTCGAAGAGCCGCACGACCGCATCATTACACCTAAATCCTACGCCGATAATTTCGCGTTCAAATGGGTGCGGTAGATTTACACCCGACGGCTGTTCACGATCCCGTAGCTCAGCTGGATAGAGCATCTGCCTTCTAAGCAGAGGGTCGCAGGTTCGAGTCCTGCCGGGATCGCCATCGTTTTAGATCAGGTTTTCTCCACGACAGCCTTCAAGTTCGCCAGGCCCTCGTCAAAGCTTTTGCCAATCATTTTGTCCATGTTCACCAGCACATGTACGATCTTTGACACGAACGGCGTGGGACCAACCATCGCCCACGTCACGACTGTCGAATCGCCCTGGGGTTCCAGCGTGAAGTCGACGACGCAGTTGTTTTTAAAAGGCTTGGTAAAATTCAGCGCCATTGTCAGCCGCGACGGCGGGCTAGTGTCGGTGATTTCCATGCTTCCGGTGCCGGCGCGGCTGTTGCCGTCCCAGGCATAGACAGCGCCTTTGCCCGCCTCGGCGCCGCTGAATGCGCGCTTCATTACTGGGTCCAGCTTCTCGAAGGGCGACCAAGCGGTCCATTTATGGAGATCGTTGATAAACGGAAAAATAGTGTCAGGTGAGGCTTTGATGCTGGCTTGGCGCTGCACGCGGAAGTTATCGGGCTTTAGAGCTGCGGCGATCAGAATGCCAACGACCGCGGCCAGGACCACAAGCCCAATAATCTGTAGCATCGGATTTCCCCCACGAGATGTTGCCCGTTCGCCATCATTTCACGACCGCCCCGGCTTTGGCAAAGGGCAGAGGCGTGAAAATCAACTAAGTTAAGAATCTATAAGCGGAAGCCTGTATAAGAAGTCGGGCAAAGACGACAGAGAGATTTGGGGATGAATCGCAAACAACGCCGCGCTTCGGAAGCAGCGCCAGGTAGCTCAAATAGTGCCGGGCCAGCCTTCGTACAGGCCTTCAATACCGGCCTTCAATTCCATCAGGCGGGCGAAACCGAAAAAGCCATCGTCGCTTATCGCCAGGCGTTGCGCCTTAACCCGACTGTTGCGTTATTGCAGAATAACTTTGGCGTCGCGCTCTATGACCTGGGTAAAAAAGACGAAGCCCTTATCCACCAGCGCAAAGCGGTTGAACTCGACCCCAATCTCGGCATCGCTCACAACAATCTCGGCGTTACGCTCAACTCTATGGAAATGCACGAGCGGGCTATTGAGTCCTTCGCGAATGCCATAAAGATCGAGCCGAGCAACGCCAAGGCCACCAACAATCTTGGTGACTCCCTCGTAAAGCTCAGCCGCTTTGAGGAGGGCCTAGTTTATCTACGCAAAGCCATCGCCATGGAGGCGAACTATTTCGAAGCCTACAGCAACCTAGGCGTTGGCCTGTGGGGTATCGGCGACTTTGACGGCGCGATTGCGGCATTCAAGAAGGCCATTGAGATCCAACCCAATCTGCCGATGGCGCGAAAGAATACCGGATTATGACGAGCTTTATCGAGAGAAGCTGGCAGACCGAGACAGCTATGCTTATTTGCGGGAAGATGTTCGCCTCTGGCGCCGATAAGCCGACCATTGCGGTCTAAGATATTTCAATTCTTGGGGCAGGACCCGCACACATGATGACCGGTGAACAGGAATCGGCCTATATCGCCGCCGTTAAAGCCTCATTTCCGACGTCATTGCGCGTGGTGCTAGACGCTTCCTGCGATATCAAAATTGTCGATATCGGCGCCAATCCTATCGACGGCCCAACGCCGTATGCTGCGCTCTTGGCCAACGGGCAAACCCAAGTCGTCGGCTTTGAACCTAACCTGGATGCTCTCGCCGAACTAAATAAACGTAAAGGCCCTTCTGAAACCTATTTGCCGCTTGCCGTCGGTGACGGCGCTAAGCACATCTTACGTCATTGCCGATTGCCAGGTATGACGTCGCTTTTAGAGCCAAACCCTGAGGTCCTTTCACTGTTCGCTAGCTTCAAGGAGTGGGGGCAGGTCATATTAACGCAAGAGGTGCAAACCGTTCGATTGGACGACGTTGTCGAGACTGCCGGCCTGGATTTGCTCAAGATCGACATCCAAGGCGCTGAGTTGATGGTGTTTGAGAATGCCGTACAACGTCTAAGTCACTCGGTCGTCATTCATACTGAGGTTGAATTTCTGTCTATGTATAAAGGACAGCCGTTATTCTCGGATGTCGAAAAATTCCTGCGTACGCAAGGTTACGTACTGCATAAATTCGCGCCGCTTGTGACGCGCGATCTCTCCCCCATTCTGCTGAGCAATGATCCCTATACCGGCCACAGCCAGCTCTTCTGGGCCGATGCCATCTTTATCCGTGATTTTACGCGCCTCGAATTGCTCAGTTCAGATCAGCTCTTGCGTATGGCCGTGATCCTTTACGACTGTTATCAATCTCACGACATCGTGCTTCATCTCTTGCGCGAGCATGACAAGCGTACACAGCAAGGTTATGGCGAGAAGTTCTTCAACCTTGTCCGGCCTCTTGTGAACGTACCGGGTGTGGGCTAATTCGGCGGACGACTGGCGGATTCTATGATGAAGATTTTCGATATTGTAGGTAGTGCCGCATCTTGCGACCTCGCGGTAAAAGTCGATCAAGCGCTGCACGCAGCCGTCGCGCAAGACGATCTCAACGCAGATACTGGTATTTACGGCATTGATGGAATGTCGGGAAAAAAGTACCGCTATTTTATCAATACACTTGTGGCTTCACTTGATGACCCTCGCTATCTCGAAGTCGGATCATGGATGGGATCGACTTTGTGTTCCGCCATTCACGGTAATAAAGTTAAAGCGGTTGCCATCGACAATTGGTCGGAGTTTGGCGGTCCCAAAGAGGGTTTTCTCAAAAATGTCGAACGTTTCACAACCCCCGAAGCGCATGTGACGTTTGTCGAGGCCGACTTTCGGACGATTGATTTCAGTCGGCTCCCTGGTCTCTTTAACGTCTACCTTTTTGACGGTCCTCACGACGCTATTGATCAATACAAGGGCCTGTCGATGGCTTTGCCGTGTCTCGATAATCGCTTTGTCTTTATCGTCGATGACTGGAATTGGGGCCGGGTGAGGGATGGCACGTTGGCCGCTATTTCCAAATGCGATTTGACCCTTTTGTACGCTGCTGCAATACGCACAACCGATAACGATATTAGTCCTGACCATCTTTTGCCGATCGAAGATTGGCGCGCCGTGCGCGATTTTGACTGGCATAACGGTTATTTCATTGCTGTTCTTGACAAAGCAGAAGCGGCATTTTCCGGATAACTATTTGATTCTAATAGTAGATTTTATTGCCGCAATTTGTCGCCACCGGACTTGCGGTAAGAAGGTATCCTTTACGATATCGTGATATCAAAGACGGGCTGCAAACGTGCGAATTCTGGAATTCGGACGTTAGACTAAGGTATGCTTGCTGTGTTGGTTTCGAGAAGCGGGCCCTCTTGGCCTAAAGAGTAGACCGATGAAATTTCAGTTTCTGTTGGTTCCAGCTGCGATTGTCGCCAGCGCGATGCCTGCGCAGGCCAAAATTTACATGGATATCGCGCAAGCTCAGCAGTTGATGTTTCCGGGTGCGACGTTCGAAGAACACTTTATTACCCTCGACCAGACCCAATTCAACGAGATCATCCAAGACGCCAACGTCAATGTTTACTCGCGCCAGGTAAAAGCTTGGCGTGTGTCGACGGGCGGATGGTTCATCGTTGACCAGGTGCGGGGCAAGGACGACTGGATCAGCTACGCCGTATCTGTCAGCTCTAAGGGTACGGTCGATCAAGTCGAAATTCTGGAGTGCCTTGAGAAATATGACGGTATCACCATACCGGAGTGGCGTGCCCAGTTTCACGGCAAAAAGCATGGTGGGAACTTTACGAATGTTGAGCTTATTTCGGGGTCGACATTGTCGTCGAGCCAGATGGTGCAGGGCATCAAGAAGATCCTCTCGACCATTGATTTAATACTGGCCCCGCCGACCGGCTAATTGCCGGTCACGGTTGCGCCGCGCTTCGTTCGCTGCTGCAAAAACCCTTATCTTTCCAAGCCCTTGCTGGCGACGGCCCCCGTAAGCTGGGCGGGGTCTTGACGGCCCACCCAAGTCGTTTATTGATACTTTTGCCGACCTTAGGGACGGTCGTTTTTCATTGTGTATCAATGTACTCGACGTCGATTGGCAGTGCGACCGCGGAGCGGCGATCGGCCTGCACAATGACCTGGGGCTATGCGCTAAATTAGGCGACGCGTTCGCGAGGGAGATAGTTGCGTTTATGACCACGCCGCAGAAGCAGGGGCTCTACGACCCCAAGAACGAACACGATAGCTGCGGAGTAGCCTTTGTTGCACACAGCAAGGGCGAGAAGTCGCATGACATTGTGCGGCAGGGCTTGCAAATCCTGGTCAATCTCGAGCATCGCGGCGCGGTCGGGGCCGATCCCCTCGCTGGCGACGGTGCAGGCATTCTGATTCAGATTCCCGACGCCTTTTTGCGCGGGGTTTTCAAAGATCATGGCGTGACGCTGCCGCCGGTCGGCGATTATGGCGTCGGCATGATCTTCCTGCCGAAGGCGCCTCTGGCCGCGCGGGATGCGATCCAGCTGGTGGAAAAAACCGTCATCGAGGAAGGCCTCGAGGTCGTCGGTTGGCGTGACGTGCCGGTTGATTCCTCAGGTCTCGGTGAGTCCGTTAAGTCGAGCGAGCCCTGGATCCGCCAGATCATCGTCGGTCGCAAGGGTGCTGTGCGCCCCGGCGACGAGTTCGAGCGCAAGCTGTTTGTCATCCGCAAGTTGATCGAAAATGTTGTTCTGACCCATAAGGCAAGTCATCGAAACGACTTTTACATCTGCAGCTTCTCGGCGCGGGTTCTGGTTTATAAGGGCATGCTGCTTGCGCCGCAGATCGGGACTTACTTTCTGGATTTTCACGATACCCGCCTCGTTTCGGCGCTGGCTTTGGTCCATCAACGCTTTTCAACCAATACATTTCCGTCGTGGCGGCTTGCGCATCCTTACCGAATGGTTGCCCATAACGGCGAAATCAACACGTTGCGCGGCAATCTCAATTGGATGGAAGCGCGCCGTCACGCTATGAAGTCGTCGCTGTTCGGCAGCGATCTGGAAAAGCTCTGGCCTCTGATCGCGGCTGGGCAATCGGATACGGCAAGTCTCGACAACGCTCTCGAACTACTCGTTCAGGGCGGCTATTCACTGGCCCATGCGGTCATGATGCTTGTGCCCGAAGCCTGGGCCGGCAACCCGCTGATGGATGAGAAGCGTAAGGCTTTCTATGAATACCATGCCGCGCTTATGGAGCCGTGGGACGGACCCGCTGCGCTGGCGTTTACGGATGGCCGCCAGATCGGGGCGACTCTTGATCGCAATGGTCTTCGTCCGGCGCGTTACCTGATTACCAGCGACAATCTCGTGGTGATGGCGTCGGAAGCCGGCGTGCTCAACATTCCTGAAGAAAAGATCGTCAAGAAATGGCGCCTGCAGCCGGGCAAAATGTTTCTCATCGATCTTGAACAGGGACGCATCATCGACGACGCCGAGCTCAAGGCGTCTTTGGCGAACGCAAAGCCTTATAAGGCCTGGCTTGAGAAAACCCAATTTGTTCTTGAAGATCTAACGGATGCACCGGCCGCCGAGCATCCCGTTTCCAACGAAACGCTGCTCGATCGCCAACAGGCTTTTGGCTACACCCAGGAAGACCTCGATAAGTTCCTCACATCTATGGCGGTGACCGGCGACGATCCAATCGGTTCCATGGGCACCGATACTGCGCTTTCGGTGCTCTCGCGCCGCTCGAAATTGCTCTACACCTATTTCAAGCAGTGCTTCGCTCAGGTCACCAATCCGCCGATCGATCCGATCCGCGAAGAGTTGGTGATGTCGTTGGTGTCGCTGGTCGGTCCCCGGCCCAATCTTTTGGGTCTCGAAGCCGAAGACTCGCACTTACGTCTCGAAGTGCGTCAGCCGATCCTCACTGATGGTGACCTCGAGAAAATCCGCCACCTGAATAAGTTGCTGGGTGAT
>CAITZE010000025.1 GCA_903896775.1 uncultured bacterium | reverse complement strand
TACCGGCAACACCGGCAATAAGCGCAAGCGACAAAGCGATCCGAGAAACTGTGTTCGACGTCTTCATAGTGCCCTCTCCAAACGTAAAAAAGGAACGCCGTCGGACATCTGATCGGCACTCCCCATTTTCCTGACAATAGCTTCGTCGGCGAATCTGGCCCTTTTGTGGCGAACTCTAGTTATCGCGCTGTAGGCCTATTATTGAAGGAACTGCTCGTTTCCGACGAAGCCGATTTTCTTCACGCCGAGGCGTTGCGCGATCGCGAGCGCTTTGGCCACAACGTCGTATTTCGCAAGACGGTTCGGGCGAAGATGAATTTCATCCTGCACGTCCTTGGCGGCCACGCTGGCCAGATAGCGCGCGAGCTGGTCGTAGTTCGACACAATGTTGCCGTTCCAGAGAATGGTGCCGTCGAAGTCGACTTCGAGGTCCACCACGGACGGCGGTGTGCTCGGCTTGTTGTTCGCGTTGTTGTGCGGCAAGTCCAGTTTCACGGCGTGTGTTTGAACGGGCAAGGTCATGATGAACGTGACCAGCAACACCAACATCACGTCGATCAGCGGCGTGGTGTTCATTTCCACCATTTCGCTGGCTTCACCCGACGACGAACCTACGCTCATACCCATGACTTAAGTCTCCACTCGTACATTAAGGCGCCGGCTGCCGGAGGCTTTCGCTCCCGGCAGCCGGGCAGTCTCAGTTTTCTTTACCAGCGGCTGCACGCTCGGCAGCGTCGCGGGTTTCCGGGTTCGTGATGAAGCCCACTTTCAGAATACCGCCGCGCTGACACGCCGCGATAACTCTGCCTACGAATTCGTAACGCGCATTGATGTCGGCGCGGATGTGGACTTCAGGCTGCGGGACCTTCACCGCAACCTGTTCGATCCTCGGCACAAGGCCGTCGACACGGATCAGCTGCGCGTTCCAGTACGTTTTCCCATCGGCCGTAACTTCGATGACGATATTCTCGGGCTTCGTCACCGTGGCTTCATTGGAAATCGTCGGCAGCGTGAGTGGTACTTGTTTCGTAACCACCGGAATGGTGATGAGGAAGATGATCAGCAGAACCAACATGACGTCGACGAGCGGCGTCGTATTGATGCTGGAGTTCTCCGTATCATCACCACTATCGGAGCCAACACTCATACCCATAGCAACGGCCTCCTAACTATAAAGATCGCTTAGGCGCGACGAGCGCCGCCGGCCAACAACACGGCATGGATATCGGCGCTGAAGTTGCGCACGCGTTCCAAGGCCACTTTGTTACGACGGACGACCATGTTGTAGCCCAGCACCGCCGGGACGGCGACGATCAGACCGATGGCGGTCATGATGAGCGCTTCACCCAGAGGACCGGCGACGCGGTCGATGGAGACCTGACCGGCAACACCGATGGCGATCAGGGCGTTCAAGATACCCCACACCGTGCCGAACAGACCAACGAACGGAGCCGTCGAGCCGACCGAGGCCAGGAAGGCCACGCCGCCTTGCAGGCGGTAGCTGATGGCGTCGGTGGCGCGTTGCAGCGACATCGAGACCCACTCGTTCAGATCGATTTGATCCGTCAGTTTGCCGTCATGGTGTTCGGCGGCTTTGAGGCCGTCGGTGACCAGGGCGCGGAAGGCGCTGTTCGGCTCAAGTTTGGCCAGACCTTCTTTGAGGCTGCCAGCAGCCCAGAAGCTCTTCTGCGCGGTGACGGCTTGGCGCATCAGGATGGTCTGATCGATCAGACGCATGATGGTGATGTACCAGCTGCCGGCCGACATCAGGACCAGGATGGTGAAGGTCGAACGGTTCACGAAGTCGCCGTTCTTGAGCATGTGCTCGATACCGTACGGGTTTTCCTTGGCTTCCTGTGTCGGGGCAGCTGCCGGAGCGCCGGCCGCCGGGGCGGTGGCATCGGCCGGAGCCGCGGCCGGAGCCATAGCAGCGTCGGCAGCCGGAGCGGCCGGGGCTGCGGGAGCCGCGTCCTGCGCGACGGCGGCGACGGCAGAACCCAGAACCGCCACAACGGCGATGGCCGAGACCCAGGCCGCCAACTTAGAACCAAGCATCTTATTCAATCGGATATTCATGGTGTGATCCTCGCTAGACCTTAAATTAATAACTTACGTCGACCGCATGATTGCGCGCAGGCGTCCCTCCCGGGCTGCCTACTTATTTCTGCATCTTGAATGTCACTTTAATCTGCGTCTGCAAAGTAAAGGGCTTTCCGTTCTTCGTACCTGGCAGGAAGTGCCACGAGCGCTTGGCTTCCTTAGCTGCAGCTTCATCAAGCCGTTCGAAGCCGCTGCTGGTTGCGACCGTCGCCTCGGTCAC
>CAITZE010000024.1 GCA_903896775.1 uncultured bacterium | reverse complement strand
TTTGCTGAGAATCTTGCGGATCTCGTCCATTGGCTGATTGAGGTCGATCTTGACCACATCGCTAGAAAGCTTCTCGCTTTTAATATCGGGCATGAACTGTGCCGGATTGGGCTCCAGTTGTTCAACGTAAAGGCCGTCGCGGCTGATCTTGCCGAGGATTTGGCGGTCGGCGGAGCAGGATACGCCGATGCCAACAGGCACCGAAGCGCCGTGGCGGGGCAGGCGGATCACGCGTACGTCGTGGCAGAAATACTTGCCGCCGAACTGGGCACCGATGCCAATGGTGCGAGTCATCTCGAGCACTTCCTGCTCCATTGCGATGTCGCGGAAAGCCTGGCCGTGCGTGCCGCCTTTGGTTGGCAGCCCATCGAGATAGCGTGAAGAGGCAAGTTTGACAGTCTTCAGAGTCATCTCGGCGGAAAGCCCGCCGATGACGATGGCGAGGTGATAGGGCGGGCAGGCGGAAGTACCCAGCGCCTTCACTTCTTCTTCAAGGAATTTCTTGAGGCCTGCCGGATTGAGCACAGCTTTGGTTTTCTGGAACAGATAAGTCTTGTTGGCCGAGCCACCGCCCTTGGCCATGAACATGAACTTGTAGGTGTCGCCCGGCACGGCGAACAAATCGATCTGTGCGGGCAGATTGTTGCCGGTGTTCTTTTCCTCAAACAGCGATGTCGGCGACATCTGCGAGTAGCGCAGGTTGAGTTTATTGTAGGCCTCGGCGACACCGGCTGTGATGGCTTGGCTTTCATCGCCGTCCACCCAGATCTGCTGGCCTTTTTTACCCATGACAATCGCGGTGCCGGTGTCCTGGCACATAGGCAGGATGAAGCCCGCAGAGATATTGGCGTTCTTCATCAACTCCAATGCGACGAAGCGGTCGTTGGGCGAGGCTTCCGGATCATCGAGAATGGCACGTAACTGCTTCAGGTGCCCGGGACGCAACAGGTGCGAAAGGTCGCGGAACGCTTCGGCTGTCAGATGCGTGATGGCGGATGCAGTGACGGCAATAACGTCCTGACCGCGGAATTTCTCGACTGACACACCTTCGCTGGAAATTTTGCGATAGGGCGTAGTGTCGTGGGCCAGGGGAAAAATTTCGGCGAAGGCTGCGTCTAACATGAGCTGCATCCGTGGTTGATGTGTTTACAGATGAACGTGGAGGTGAGCGTGGCGGCTGAAATCCGTATTTTGCCGCTATCCTTGCGGCCTACTTTTTGCGGCCTACTTTTTACGGAAAGCGTCCAAGGTCACGACTTTGCCTGTGGCGTCTTCCGGGGATTCATCCTTAACGGTCGTCAAGGGCGCGCTGGGCGGCATCGCTTTACGGCCGCTTTTCAGGCGCTGAGAAACATTCGACGAATCCACCGGCAGAATATCGTTCATCGGCGGATCGCCGGCATCGTCGTTCTCGGCATCTGCATCTTCGTCGGCGCCCGAGCGCTCTTCGAACTCGACGTGGAACTGAAGGCCGAATTTGGCGTGCGGATCGGCAAAGGCCGTGACGGCAGAAAAGGGAATGACAAGATGTTGACTGACGCCGTTGAAGCTCAGCGTGATTTCGAAATGCTCCTCATCCACCTGCAGATCCCAGAACTGGTACTGCAGAACGATTGTCATTTCGTTGGGGTGCAGAGCCTTAAGGCTGGCTGCGATCTGCACGCCGGGCGCGGTGGTATCGAAGGTAATATAAAAATGGTGCGCCCCGGGCAGCCCTTGCGCAGCGGTGATCTTCAACGCCTCGCGCAAAACGCCGCGCAGCGCGTCTTCCACCATGCGTTCGTAGCTGAGTGACGTGA
>CAITZE010000023.1 GCA_903896775.1 uncultured bacterium | reverse complement strand
TTCAACAACAATTTCAAGATACTCCCCGACGTATTTGATAGTTGGATGCGCATTCTAAAATCAGTGAGCGGGAGCGTGTTGTGGCTGCTTGCTGAGAATCAAACAGCGATTTCAAATTTAAAGAAACAGGCAGCGGCGAACGGTATAAACGAGCAGCGCCTAGTATTCGCAAATAAGATGGCACTCCCCGAGCATTTAGCGCGTCATCGTCTCGCTGATTTGCTCCTGGATACGTGGCCTTACAACGCCCACACCACAGCGAGCGATGCTTTGTGGGCGGGTTTACCGGTGTTAACGCAAGCAGGGAATACATTTGCCGGGCGCGTCGCCGCGAGTTTGCTCAATGCCGTCGAGTTACCTGAGCTTGTCACGCACTCCCGCGCGGAATACGAAGCCCGCGCGATTGAGTTGGCGCTGAAGCCCGGAAAGCTCGAAGCTATGAAGGCAAGGCTTGCCACAAATCTCCTGCGCGCACCGTTGTTTGATACACCGCTCTACACCAAGCATCTGGAAGCGGCTTACGACGCGATGTATCAACGTTATAGAGCAGGGTTACCGCCAGATCATATCGAGGTTGGAGCTTGAAGATATGGAATCGCGCATAGAGTCTCTTCAGACGCCGTGTTTGTTGCTCGATGCCGGGCGCATGCGCAGCAACATCGCGCGTTTGAAAAAGCACCTCGGTTCGCTTGGCGTTCCTTTGCGCCCACATTTGAAGACGGGCAAAAGCATTGATGTAGCGCGCCTGCTCATGGCCGGCCCAACAGGCCCAGCCACGGTCTCGACCCTCAAAGAAGCGGAACAGTTCGCCGCCGCCGGTGTGCGCGACATCCTTTATGCTGTCGGTATCGCACCGACAAAACTGCCCCGCGTCTTGGCTTTGCGAAAAAGCGGTGTCAATCTCGCCGTGATCCTCGATAGCCCTGAACAAGCCGAGGCTGTGGCCGCCGCGAGCCGCGCCGCCAATGACCCCATTCCGGTGCTGATTGAAATCGATTCCGATGGCCATCGCGCCGGCATTCGCCCCGGCGACAAGCTATTAGTCGAAGTCGGCAATATTCTGCATCGCGGTGGTGCGGAATTGCGAGGCGTTCTGACCCACGCCGGTGGCTCCTACGACCGGCCTGGCGACGATGCGCATATTATAGCGGCGGAACAGGAGCGCGCGGCGGCTGTGCAATGTGCTGAGCAACTCCGCCAAGCTCAACTGCCTTGCGCGGTCGTCAGCGTCGGTTCGACGCCCACAGCGCATTTCGCCCGCGACCTCACCGGCGTCACCGAAGTCCGGGCCGGTGTTTTTGTATTCATGGATTTAGTCATGATGGGGATCGGGGTTTGCGCGGTGGACGATATCGCTCTTAGCGTACTCGCGACGGTCATCGGCCATCAGCGCGACAAGGGCTTGATCTTGGTGGATGCCGGCTGGACGGCCATGTCTCAAGACCGCGGCACGGCGCGCCAAGCCGTAGATCAGGGTTACGGCGTCGTGTGCGATCTGAACGGCAAACCTTATCCCGATCTCATTATGAGCCGTGCCAATCAGGAACATGGGCTTTTGTCGTTGCGGGCGAACGCGAAGGCCGAACTGCCGGAGTTGCCGGTCGGCACGCTGGTGCGCATTCTGCCCAACCACGCCTGTTCGACCGCGGCGCAGTTCGATCGCTATCACGTGGTCGAAAAGAACCTCGTTACCGCCACGTGGCCGCGTTTCTCGGGTTGGTGACGTCTGTTTTATGGCAGCCCCAAAGCGTCCTAGAGGTCGCTAATTCCAGGCGGAATCCGCTCTCTTATATGTGAGGTGAAAAGAGTGGTGCGCATCGGGTCAGAGACCTATCATTGCCCTCGCATTTGCAATTCCATTGATGGGGAGATCACAGGTCATGCGCAATTCGTTTCGCTTTTCGACATCGCTGCTTGCTTTAGGTTTGGCATTTATTGGCTCATGCGCGGTTGCACAAGCTGCCGACCCTAAGGCTGACGCTCAGCGCATCTTGTCCAGCCCGGCTTTTAAGTCCGCTGTTGCCACCATGGATAAAGACTATCAACGGTTCGTCGATGAAGGCATCAAGCTGACCGAAATTCCTGCGCCGTCCTTCAAAGAAATGACGCGCGCCAAGGAATACGAAAAGATGTTGAAAGACGCCGGTCTCGCCGACGTCACCATCGATGCCGAAGGTAATGCTTACGGCATCCGCAAAGGCACCCATAGCGACGGAAAATACGTCGTGATCGCGGCTCACTTGGACACGGTGTTCCCGGAAGGCACCGACGTAAAAGTCAGGCGCGAAGGCACCAAATTGAATGCGCCGGGCGTCGGCGATGACACCTTTAGCTTGGCCGCGCTCGTCAGCTTTGTGCGCGCCATGAACGCCGCCAATATCAAAACCCGCGACGATATTATTTTCATGGGCGACGTCGGCGAAGAAGGTGAAGGCGATTTGCGCGGCATGCGCTATCTGTTCACCAAAGGGCCCCTCAAAGATAAGGTCAAGACGTTCATCTCGGTTGAAGCTGGCTCCGCCAACGGCATTTCCGGCAATGCGGTGGGCTCGCGCCGGTACCGCGTGACCTTCAGCGGTCCCGGCGGCCATAGCTACGGCGCCTTTGGACTCGTGAACCCCATGTACGCGCTGGGTGCGGCCTCGGCTGAATTCTCCCATACGGAAGTTCCGGAAAAGCCCAAAACCACCTTCGGTATCGGGGTGATCGGCGGCGGCACTTCGGTCAATTCAATCCCGCTTAGCGTTTGGATGGAGATCGACATGCGTTCGGAATCACCCGAGGAACTCAACAAGGTCGAAGCCCGCATGTTCAAGATCATGAACGATGCGACCGATAACGAGAACAAGGCGCGCTCAACTAAAGAAGGCAAGATCACCGTCGATATTAAAAAGATCGGTGATCGCCCAGCCGGTATCGTTGATCCCAAGTCGCCTTTGGCTTTGGAAGCTGCCGCCGCGATTGAAGCCAACGGTTTCAAAGTCAGCTATGGCTCAGGTTCAAGCGATTCGAACATGCCGATCAGCCTTGGCATCCCCGCTTTCACAACCGGCAAAAATTCACCGGACATGGGTGGCCGTTCGCATTCGCTCGATGAGTGGATCAATGTCGATAAAGGTCCGATGATGAAGGGCCTGACCACCTGCCTGACGACCATCATGGCCGTCACCGGCATGGAGTAAGGACAAGCGCGCCGGCGATTCACGATCCAATCTGAATCGCCGGCCTGCTTTCGTCTTCATCTTCGCGCCAGCTATCTCTTAAAGTCTGGGCGATTTATGTGGCGGGCTTGCGTAGGAAAGCCCATTATTTCTCGTCTCTACTTATGAGAACCCGTTTGTGGTCACAGCGTAAAGGCTGTCCGGCAAACCCTCCTGAGGCATAGAACGTCGCCCAGGTTTGCCATTAAGCCTTTGGTCTACCGTATTTTTCGGGCTTGCCCGGGAGATGCCCACAATCGGAGGTCGCTTATGTCTATCAGCAGTATTAGCGCCCAAGGCGTATCGCCGTGGTCGCCAACTCAACGTCCCACACTCAATCAAGTCCTTTCGAGCTTTCTGACGCAAGTCGATGGCACCGGAAGCGTTGGTGACCCCACCACCTCTGCCGCAGCCAGCGCCCTTGATAGCTCGACACCACAGCAGAGCCAGACCAGCGATGCCGATACGTCCGGCACGACCGGCTCCGCTACAACCCAGCTTAGCGACGGCATTATGAATCTGCTCTTTCAGATTCAAAGCCAGGCTTCGGCCACGACGGCCAGCAGTCAGACGGCCAGCACGGCCACCGACGCGACACAATCCACCGATCCTCTGCAGCAGTTCTTCTCTTCGATCGATACCGATGGCGACAGTGAAATATCGCAAACGGAATTCGAAAACTTCCTGACGAAGAACGGCGGCACCAAGGCAGAAGCCGACAAAATATTCTCGGCGCTCGACACCAACGGCACCGGCGAGCTCTCGGAAGCGCAAGTGGCTTCGGCGGTTCAGCAGGGGCAGCCGCCTCAAGGCCAGGTTGGCGGCGGCGGGCATCATCACCACGGACATCACGGTGGCGGTGCATCCGACGCTGTCGATCAATTATTCTCGAAGATGGACGCCAACAGCGATGGTTCCGTTAGCCAAACCGAGCTCGAGAATTTTGTGACCGATAACGGCGGCACGACGGACGATGCGGATCAGGACTTCGCAGCGCTCGATCCGAATAACACAGGCAGCGTCACGAAAGACGCTTTCACGGAAGCCTTGAAGAATCTTGAAGGCAGCAGCCAATCCAACCAAACACAATCAGCTTCGGCCACCAACGGCACTGATCCTACAAATCAGGATGCGTCCCAGTGGCTCAGGATGATTGATGCCCTGGCCGGAGCGGCGCGTGCAAATACCACCTCGTCCGTAGGTATCGCTGCTTAAGGCGAAACCTTCGTCAGACGCGCGGACGATTTCGGCGATGCACCCCATCCCCACCCCGTACCCTGGGTTCATCGCCGGCATCCCGGGCAGCTCCACAGGAGCTGTCCGGTTTGCCGTTCTCTCACCGATTTTACAGAAGCAGTTTTGCGCGCCATGAGTTTGGTCTATCTGCAAAATGTTTTGAAAACGCGCGGGTCCCAAAACCCCGTCAAAGCTCTCGTCGTCAGTCACGATCTATTTATGGAATTGTACCAGGCCGCCGATCTCCGGCCGAAACGCCGGCGTTGGCCCGCGCCCGCCGATCCCGCCTGTCGCAAAGTCATCAATGCTTGGCTGAAGACCGAGGGTCTTCCGCCCGCCGATCAACTGTCTAGTGTGAGTTGGCATTTGGTTTGGTACGGCGGCCTTAAGGTGTTGCGCGATACCGATCTCGGTCTTGCCCTTTCGGCCGAAGGCCCGGGATCTTTCGAATTGCTGTGAGCGCTTCTATCAGTTCGAACTGAACAACACTGCAGTTACATGACCGGATAAAAATATCCTCGTGTATCAATATGTTGTGAAAATAACGCGATGCATGCAGTCCGGTCCGGGCAGCCATGCGAATTTCCATAATTGACGCGCTACCGCCGCTCGCCGATCATTTCGGCGTTCGCTAATTATCGGCGGACCGTTCATCACGACCGGCGCGTGCAATCTTTGTTCACGCCATTCAATATAGGGACTTGTTACAGAGCGGTTTGCCCCAGCTCCGGGGCACTTGCCTATTCCGGGCAACTGCTGACACAAAATTTACATCACGCAAAAGTGTAGAGAGTCAGGCCTTTGATGAGGCCGGATAAACTATAATTTACAGAAGCTTGCAAACCTTCACAGAGTAATTCATGTGATGCCGGGTCACCCCTTCGGCCCGTTTGCAAGGACGCTAGGCGTCTCTGGAATATATATAAAGTGGTTTTGGACGGGGTCCGTCCGGTCTATACACCACGCACCCCACGCCGTGAGCATACCCACGGCGTCGATAGTTTAGAGGTAATGATGGCCGCTATTGTTCGTCTTGCGTTGGACCGTCCCTATACGTTCATCGTTATGGCGATGTTCATCATGCTGACCGGGGTAGCCTCGGCACTTCGTTTGCCAGTGGACATTTTCCCCGACATTCCGATTCCCGTGATTGCGACTGCTTTCCAATACGCCGGACTTTCACCCGACGATATGTCGCAAAAGATGATCAACGGCTTCGAACGTATCCTGACTACGACCGTCAATGACATCGAGCATATCGAAAGCACGTCGCTGCAGGGCCTCGGAATCGTGAAGATCTTCTTGCAGCCCGGCACCGATGTCAGAACCGCGACGGCCCAGGTTACCGCTGTGTCTCAAACCGCGCTCCGGCAGATGCCGCCTGGAACCACACCGCCGCTGATCCTGAATTACAGTGCATCGACGGTGCCGATCATCCAGCTCGCCGTGTCGGGCGCAGGCATGAACGAGCAGCAAACCTTCGATATGGCGCAAAACCAGATCCGTCCGCCGCTAGTGACAGTACCGGGCGCCGCTATTCCTTACCCCTATGGCGGTAAGCAGCGGCAGATTCAGATCGATCTCGATCCTCAAGCTTTGCATTCCAAAGGCTTGTCGGCTCAGGACGTCAGCAACGCCATTGCAGCCCAAAACCAGATCAATCCCGCAGGCTTCGCCAAAATCGGCAGCTATCAGTACGAGGTCAAGCTCAACAACTCGCCGGGACCGATCGACGTGTTGAACGCCACACCTATTAAATCCACCGACGCCGGCACGATCTTCATGCGCGACGTTGCCCACGTCCGCGATGGTAGTGCGCCACAAACCAATATCGTGCACGTCGCGGGTACGCGCGCGGTGCTCATGAGCGTGCTGAAATCCGGCGTTACGTCGACGTTGGCCATTGTGCAAGGCATCAAGGACGCACTGCCCAAGATCATGGTCTCACTGCCGCCCGGCGCTAAGATCATGCCGATCAACGATCAGTCGATTTTCGTCGGCGCAGCCGTCAAAGGCGTGATCACCGAAGGCGCTATCGCCGCGGTGCTGACCAGCCTGATGATCCTGCTGTTCCTCGGGTCATGGCGCTCGACGGTCATTATCGCGCTCTCGATTCCGCTGTCCGTTTTCGGCGCTGTGGCGCTGCTGGCGGCTTTCGGACAGACGCTCAACATCATGACGCTCGGCGGCTTGGCCTTGGCCGTCGGTATTCTCGTGGATGACGCCACCGTCACCATCGAGAACATCAACTGGCATCTGGAACACGGCAAGGACGTGCGGACCGCCATTCTCGACGGTGCTCAGCAGATCGTAGCCCCGGCCTTCGTGTCGACGATCTGTATCTGTATCGTTTTCGTCCCAATGTTCTTCCTGCCCGGCGTCTCCGGCTTCCTCTTTGTACCGATGGCGCTGTCGGTGATGTTCGCCATGGTAATGTCTTTCATATTGTCGCGCACCTTGGTGCCGACGTTGGCTTTGTACCTCTTGAAGCCGCATAACGCGGAACACCATGATGAAGCCCCTAAAAACCCGCTGGTTGCTTTCCAGCGTGGATTCGAGAAGCGCTTCATGCGGTTCCGTTCTTATTATGCTGGGCTGCTGATGCTTGCGATGAAACACCGCAAGCCTTTCGTGATTGGCTTCTTGGGCGTGGTCATTGCTTCCTTTGCCCTGGTGCCGATGCTGGGCCGCAACTTCTTCCCGGCGGTCGACGGTGGCCAGATCACGCTGCACGCAAGAGCGCCCATGGGCACGCGCGTTGAGGAAACCGCCATTCTGTTCGACCACATTGAACAGGAAATCCGCAAATTCATCCCGGCCGAGGAATTGCTTTCCATGGCCGATAACATTGGGTTGCCGAATAGCTCGATCAATACCGTTTATAGCTCTAATGGCTCCATTGGGCCGGGCGACGGCGACATCCTTATCAGCCTTACCCCCGACCACGCACCGACCGCTGATTACGTGCGCACGCTGCGCGCACAGCTGCCGCAGATTTTCCCAGCAGCTACGTTTTCGTTCCTGCCGTCGGACATCGTCAGCCAAATCCTGAATTTCGGCTCGCCCGCGCCTCTCGATATTCAGGTCGCCGGACGGGATCTAGCGACAAACGAGGCGGTGGCGACAAAAATTCTCCGCCGCTTGCGCGAAGTGCCTGGCGTGGCGGATGCGCGCATTCAGCAATCCTCGCACCAGCCGGTGCTGCGTATCGATATCGACCGCACGCGCATTGGACTGACCGGCCTGAAAGAACGCGACGTTACCGGCAGCCTCGGCGGTGCGCTTGCGGGAAGCGTGCAGACAGCGCCGGTCTTCTGGGTCGATCCGGTCACGGGCGTGAACTACCCTGTCGTCGCGCAAATGCCTGAACGCGAAGTTGATTCGATTGATAGCCTGGAAAACATCCCGATATCGGGCACGGCCGGTGGGACTCAGGTCCTAGGCGGCCTCGGGACTGTGCAGCGGTCCCAAGGCCACGGCGTTATCACGCACTATGACATCGATCCGATCATCGATGTCTATGCGTCAATTCAGGACCGTGATCTGGGCGGCGTGACCAGCGACATCAACGACATTATTGCTAGCATGAAGGGCGAAATTCCGCCCATCGTGACGGTCAGGTTGCGTGGACAGGCGGTCACGATGAACACAGCGTTTACCGGTCTTTCGATCGGGCTCGCCGGCGCCATTGTGCTGATTTATCTGTTGATCGTGATCAACTTCCAATCGTGGGCGGATCCGTTTGTGATCGTCACTGCCCTGCCGGGTGCGTTGGCGGGGATTATTTGGATGCTGTTTGCCACGCACACGACATTGTCGGTACCGGCGCTCACGGGTGCAATCATGTGCATGGGCGTGGCGACCGCCAACTCGACCCTGATCATAAGTTTCGCGCGCGAGCGTCTCGCTGAAACTGGTGACGCGATTGTTGCTGCTTACGATGCCGGTGTTACACGCCTGCGGCCAGTGTTGATGACGGCGCTGGCCATGATCATCGGCATGACGCCGATGGCGCTTGGACTGGGCGAAGGTGGCGAACAGAACGCGCCGTTGGGCCGCGCTGTTATCGGCGGCTTGTTTGTTGCCACCATTGCCACGCTGCTATTTGTTCCTGTCGTATTTAGTATTGTTCACGGTCGTAAAAGTTCCGAGACGGCGACGTCTCAAGGGGAAGCCTATGCCTGATATATCAGAACCGGTCACATTTTCGGGCCGCCAGATCAAACGCGGCGCAATTGTCCTTGTCAGCCTCTTCGCGGCCATATTGGTGATTGGCATAGTCATCCGTCTGTCGGACCGCAGCGCGCTGGCCAAACGCACGACGGCGCAGTCCACGCCGACTGTCAGCATTCTTCATCCTGTCGCCGATAAAGGCGGGCGCG
>CAITZE010000022.1 GCA_903896775.1 uncultured bacterium | reverse complement strand
TGGCACCTCCTTCGTGTTCGGATACCTGGGCGGCGCTGACGTTCCGTGGGCGAACCCCGGCACCGGATCGAGTTTCATTTTCGCGTTTCAAGCGCTACCGTTGATCCTGGTCATCAGCGCGTTGTCGTCGCTGCTGTTCTATTGGAACATTATTCCGCCGATTGTGCGCGGTTTTGCGTGGCTGCTACGGCGAACACTCGGTGTCGACGGCCCCGCGGGCATTTCCGTGACCATGAATATTTTCGTCGGCATGATTGAAGCGCCACTGGTGATTAGGCCATATCTCCTGGCGGAGACGCGCGCTGGTCTGTTTGTCATCATGACGGCCGGTATGGCGATGGTCGCAGGAACGGTGATGGTGCTTTACGCCACGCTTCTGGCGGGCCTCATCCCCAATCCCATTGGGCAGATTCTCACCGCTTCGATCATGGCCGCACCTGCTACCATCGTGATCTCTTTCATTATGGTTCCCGAGGATCACGAAGCCTTTGCCAACAGCGCCGATCCATCGGATGTCGTGCTGCCGCCGCCGAAAGGCGACAATATGATGGCGGTGATCACGCGTGGCACCATCGACGGCATCCACATCCTCATCAACGTCATTGCGATGCTGATTGTACTGGTAGCGCTTGTCAGCCTCGCCAATAGCGTCATCGGGTTGCTGCCGAATATCGACGGGGCGCCATTGACGCTACAGCGCATGTTCGGATGGGTGATGTCGCCCCTCGCCTGGCTCCTGGGAATCCCCTGGAGCGAAGCGCCCGCAGCGGGCGCGCTGTTGGGCACTAAAACGGTGTTCAACGAGATGATTGCGTTCACCGATTTATCGGAACTGCCGGCAGACGAGCTTTCGGTGCGCTCGCGCTTGATCATGACTTATGCGCTGTGTGGGTTCGCCAACTTCGGCTCAGTCGGAATTGCAATCGGAAGCATGTGCGCGATGGCGCCTGAGCGCCGCGCCGATATTATCGAACTGGCGCCGCGGGCGTTGATCTCGGGAACGCTCGCGACCTGTATGTCGGCCGCTGTTGTGGGCATTTTGACGTAAATAAATGCCGACCCAGGCGGGCCTGGGTCGGCTTCAATTTAGGCGCGGCGGGATTCGCGGCGCGCCTGGCGGGCCGCGTACTTAGCGTCGCGGTTGGCCTTTTGTTTGGCCTTAAGCGCAATTAACTCATTGGCTTCGCGGTTGCGTTCTTCTTCAGCCGCAAGTTTTGCGGCCAGTGCGGCGGCGGCAGCTTCTTCCGCCTTTTGTTGTGCTTCGGCCTGCTTGCGTTCCAGCGCCTCTGCTTTGCGCTTATCGCGCGCTTCACTCAAAACAACGCGTTCGGCCTGACGTTCAGCAAAACCCGGAGTATTGCTCGGCGCAAGGCTACGTGCCTTTTCGAGGAGCGCTTGTTTTGCTTTTGAGGCCGCCTGAAGTCGTTCGTTAAAGTCGGTGTCCTTTTTAGCCATGTATCGTGAAGCTCCATATTTTAGTCGAAGTGAAATCGATGCCGCTTTTTGGGGACGGCTTTAAAGCGGGGTAATGCTGCAGATATAGTAGATTGTCCAGAGAATGCTGTTTTTACCCTCAATTAAGATAACGCGCGTAAGGCCAGAGTCGCTGCGCGAGTCACACTGCAAATTCAAATTTTCTATGGCATGAATTTGCAAGGAATCCGCGCCACAATTCGTTGCTCACCCCCGCATAAATCAACAAAAAAAGTTTGTGCAGTGCGGCGCAATTTTTGGCGTTTTTCTGGCTTCAAAAAGCGCAGTTTTCCGCCAAATTACTATACTTCATCATATACATATCAGGTTATATTTCAGCCGGTCTTCATGCCCAAGCTGCGAATCTTGACAACCCTCGGTAACTCCTAAAGCATGCAGTCGCGCGTTCGAAATTCTGCAGCAAAAACGGCTTCGTTTTTTGATGCGGCGTTACGGGCGAGACGCTGAAACATCCTTTATTGGGGGTACCATGTCCGAGAAGAAAGATCT
>CAITZE010000021.1 GCA_903896775.1 uncultured bacterium | reverse complement strand
GGCTCGACTGAGCTGCGTCGTCTATTGACCACAGTCCAATTCGCCGTCCTCACGAGTCTCATTCTGGCGACAAGTGTTATTTACCAGCAGATGCATTTTGCCTTCACCGAAGGCATGCGCATGGATACGGATCAAGTTCTTACTATAGTCACCGAATGTCAGAATTCTTTCCGCGACCAAGTGCGTTCTTTGCCGGGTGTTGCGGCGGCTAGCTGTTCAGACGTCGGCGCGCTAAACGGTTCTGAGGGTAATCTTGTCTTCACAATTTCCGACGGATCGACCGCGAGAGTAGGCATAGGCGGCATGGATCCTGACTTTTTCGATGTCTATGGTTTTAGTCCCTTAGCCGGACGCCTCCTGTCGGAGGGCGATGCATCGCAGCGCGTCGACTTTCGGACGGACGAGCTTATTCCGCCGAAGACGATATTGGTCAATGAAGCCGCGGCGCGCAGGTTCGGCTTTTCGTCGCTCGATGCCGCAGTAGGGCAAAATCTTAGCTTCGCCGGTCAAGCAGGCCCCAACAAAATGGTCTATAGGCAGGTCACAATTGTCGGCGTGATTCCCGACTATGCCTTGGACGCCGTTGCCAAGGTCATTCAGCCAGCAATTTATTGGTCTGACCCCACTTTCTACACCATTCTCAATGTGAAGCTGACAGGCCACGATATTCCGGAAACCCTGCACGCCATTGACGGGCTGTGGAGACAATTCGGCGAAGAGCGCCGTCCGATTGTGCGCACTTTCCTTGATCAGCGGCTTCAGGATTTGTACGGGGACATTACGCGCCAAGCTCACGCCTTCGCGACGTTGGCGGTGATCGCAGTCTTCATATCTTGCCTTGGCCTTTTCGGATTGGCTGCGTTCACGGCTGAAACCCGCACCAAGGAAATCGGCATCCGTAAAGCCATGGGTGCCAGAACTGGCGATGTGCTTCGGCTCATGCTTTGGCAGTTCTGCAAGCCGGTACTCTGGGCCAATGTTATTGCCTGGCCGGCTGGTTATTTCGGAATGCGGTATTGGCTCCAGGACTTTGCCTATCACATCGAACTTAGCCCGTGGATGTTTCTCAGCGCGTCGGCGTTGGCTGTCCTCATCGCTGTGTTGACCGTCGCCGGCCACGCGCTGCTCGTTGCGCGTGCTCGGCCGGTGACAGCATTGCGATACGAGTGAGGAGGGGCCTTCGAGATCAGCCCGCAGAACGCGCGGGTTTTGCGGCCTTAGGCGTGCGGACTTTTTTGGGCTCGGCGGCTTTGGCAGCTGCAGCGATGGCAGCGGTTTCGCGTTCAGCAGCTTCTTTAGCCAGGCGCATGGTCTTCAAGCGCAGTGTTTTCGCCTGATTGACTTCCTGAACGCGCTTGCGCTCTTTGAAGAATTCCACTTCGCGCTGCGCGGCTTTGGTGCGCGACTCTTCGGCTGACGCTCTCGGCGCTTTCGGCATGATGGTCTCCGTTATGTGCTGACCCGCGCGAAAAATATGGCCCATCCGTAAAGAACAGGCGTGAAGGTCTCGCGGCGCGTGTTAAGTGAATCGGCTCTTAAGGCAAAGAGCGGGGCTAGCCGCGACAGTACCACGCCCACCCAGAGATAGATATTGATGATTAGGCGCGCAATCACGCGGGTTTCACGATGTCGGTTTGAGCGTCAATTTAAAGACATTCGTGAAAGCACTCTTCAAGGCATCGTCCAGCTCCGCGAGCCCGGCTTTCACGCCCAAATCCTTCAGCGACGTGACACCGTGAGTGGTAACGCCGCAGGGCACGATGCCCGTGAAATGGGAGAGGTCGGGCGCCACATTGATGGAAATGCCGTGATAGGTGACCCAATGGCGCACGCGCACGCCGATGGCGCCGATTTTATCCTCGCGGCCAAATCCGGATGCATCAGGCCGGGCGACCCAGATACCGATACGCCCCTCGCGGCGCTCGCCGGTCACGCCGAGCACGGCCAAAGCCTGAATGATGCAATCTTCAAGATCGCGCACAAAACACCGCACGTCGGCGCCGTGCTGCTTGAGGTCGAGCATCACATAGACCACCCGCTGACCGGGGCCATGATAGGTGTATTGGCCGCCGCGTCCGGTCTGGAAGACGGGGAAGCGGTCGGGGGTGAGAAGATCGCCCGTTTTGGCGCTCGTGCCCGCCGTATAAAGAGGCGGGTGCTCCAGAAACCACAGCAATTCCGGCGCAGTCCCGGCCCGGATCGCCGCGACACGCGCTTCCATAGCCGCTTCGGCCTCGGGATAGGGCACGAGGCCTGCGGAAACTTTCAACTCGACAGGGTGCTGGCTCATGCCCGGCAATATGGGGCACAGGGTGTTTCCTTGCC
>CAITZE010000020.1 GCA_903896775.1 uncultured bacterium | reverse complement strand
TGCGCGGTCAGGCGCTCGGCGAAATAGAGCGGACTGGGCCGGCCAGCGTAGTGGGTGTGCAGATCGGCGAGCTGGGCGTGAAAAGCGGGATCGTTTTTTGCCGCGTTGTAGGCTTTCTCGAGATCAAGAATGAGCGGCATCAGCGTTTCAGCAACGTAACGGCCACCAAACAGCCCGAAGTGGCCGTTTTCGTCGGCACCGCCGCGATAGGTGTTCAAGGATTCCGCCAAAACCGTGTACTCCAACCTCTGTCCGCAAGACTGTGGGATGGCGTCTTATACGCTACAAAACGCCGCCGCCAAAACCTGAAATATGCAACTTAGCCAATATTTTAGGCTTTGGCGCGGGGGCTCGATGCAGCCGCCACAGCCTTAACGAAGGCCCTGATGCGGGCCGGACTCTTGATGCCGGGACGCGTTTCCACGCCCGAGGACACATCGACAGCCCGCGCGCCGGAGGCTCTTATGGCTGCCGCGACATTGGCGCGGGCAAGCCCGCCCGCCAGCATCCAGGGCGTCTTGCCGCCGTAGGTCTTGAGCAAGGTCCAGTCGAAAGCCGCCGCATTACCGCCGGGCCGGGTGGCATCGGGTGGCGCCTTGGCGTCGAACAACAACCAGTCGGCGTGATCCTCGAAGGCCTTGGCGTCCATGACATCGCGCGCTGTGGCAATGCCGAGCGCCTTCATTACCGGCAGGCCTGTGAGCTTGCGCACCTCATCCACCCGCGCCGGCGTTTCCTTGCCGTGCAGCTGAATCATATCGAGACGCGCGACATCCAAGACCGCTTTGAGTTCCGCGTCACTGGGATTCACAAACAGGCCCACGGACTTCACACCGCGCGGTAAAAGAGCCGACAAGGCCGCGGCTTGATCGATGGTGATGTAACGCGGACTATGCCGGAAAAAATTCAGGCCGACATAAGCCGCGCCTGCATCCACTGCCGCGTTAAGCCCGCGTTCGTCGGTCAGCCCGCAAATTTTGACTGAAACTTTCAAGATGTCGCCTTTTCTCCAGACGCCAGCTCCAGCGCGATGCGCTGTGCGGAGGCGGCGGGATCTTGCGCGCCCGAAATCGGACGGCCGATGACAAGATAATCGGCGCCGGCGGTGACAGCTTCGAGCGGCGTCATAATGCGTTTCTGATCGTTGGCGTCGGCCCAACTTGGGCGCACGCCCGGCGTCACCAGCTTGAAACCGGGACCGAGATCGCGGCGTAAGACTTCGGCTTCCAGCGGGCTGCACACCACACCATCAAGCCCTGCGCGTTTGGCCAGTTCAGCGAGGCGGCGCACTTGATCGCCGACCGCGCCCGAGACGCCGGTTTCCAGAAGATCGTTGGCATCGAAGCTGGTGAGCACGGTGACGGCCAACAATAACGGACGCGGCACAATCAATTCATGGGCGACATCGGTGGCAGCTTTGCACGCAGCTTCCATCATGGCGCGCCCGCCTGCCGCCATCAGCGTCATCATGAACGGCTTCACGGCCGCAGCCGCCGCGCGCACCGCGCCCGCGACGGTGTTGGGAATGTCGTGAAACTTGAGATCGAGAAACAGCGGCAATTCCGACGCCTTATGGACTTGCAACACGCCCTTGGGGCCATTGGCGCTGAAGAACTCCAAGCCCAGTTTCAAGCCACCGACGGTGTCGGCGACTTTGGCGGCGAGTTCCGTGGCCTTGCCGACGTCGGCGGTGTCGACAGCGCAGAAGACCGGATTGCGAATAGTGTGGGCGGGAGGAGTCATCTTACGCTCCGCTGTCAGGACCGGAGGTATTCCGGGCAAGATATCGATACCTGGATTTACAGGCTGTGCTCCCGTGAGAGCAACCCGTGTTTGCTATCAACGATTCTCTTCGCCCGCATTCATCTGGTGACGCGCGAGGCTTTGTTCAAGATCGCGCACCTGGCGGCGCAGACGCCGGGTTTCGCGCCGGCGGTCCGAGCCCGCGAGCCACGCCCCGACAATGCCGCCGATGAAACCCACCAGGGCCGCCAGCAGGATGACAGCGTAAAGCTGCAAAGGCAGTTGGTACGGTAGCGGCCAAAGTGTCACCACCACCGGTTCGAGGTTCGAGACCGCGAACAGAATGATCAACAACGCCACGACGGCGGCGATGATGGTGTTGAGAAGTTTCACTGAGAGTCGCCGCCGGTTAAGAGCCTAAAGCAACGGCGGAAAGCGCCGTTAGACGTTCAGCATATCGCGGAGCTGCTTGCCCGTCTTGAAATACGGCACGGCCTTTTCGGTCACGGAGACCGAAGCGCCGGTGCGGGGATTGCGGCCAACGCGGCTGTCGCGGTGCTTGACCGAGAACGCGCCAAAGCCGCGCAGCTCGACCCGGTCGCCACGGCCGAGGGCCTTGGAGATCTCTTCAAAGATCGAGGTGACGATGCGTTCGACGTCGCGCTGGTAAAGGTGCGGATTACGCGCAGCGATATGGGCGATCAGCTCCGACTTAGTCATGTGAAGTATCCTCGCCCCTCAAAAATTGCTGGGGTAGTCGTCCACCCCGCCAAAAGGATGGGCATAGAGGGCCTGGAAGTCAAGGACATCTCAAAGGTAAGTCACTCAAAAGACAGCCTTTTCCAGGCCAGGCCCGAGGAAAAAGGGTGGAAAATCGCCATTTAGGGCGCGCCCGCCCCGCCTTAAACCTCAAGAAAAATGCCCGCCGGTGGGTCCCGGCGGGCATTTCAGGATCGCTTCAGAGGTTAACGGCGCGGGGTCTAGGCCTCGTCGTCGTCGCTCTTTTTGGCTTTGGCTTTCAGAGCCGCGCCCAGGATTTCGCCCAGGGAGGCGCCGGAGTCGGCGGAGCCGAACTCGGCCATGGCCTGCTTCTCTTCTTCCACTTCACGCGCCTTGATGGACAGCGTGAGTTTGTGGGACTTGGCATCGATCGCGATGATGCGGGCATCGACTTTTTCGCCGACGGCGAAACGGTCGGGACGCTGTTCGGAGCGTTCCTTGGCCAGTTCATTGCGCTTGATGAAGCCCTGCAGAGAGTCGTTGACCGACACTTCGATGCCGTTTTCCTGCACCATCTTGACGACGCAGGTAACGACTTGGCCCTTCTTGAGATCGCCGGCGGCGGCAGCGTGGGGATTTTCACCCAGTTGCTTGACGCCGAGCGAGACGCGTTCCTTCTCGACATCGACGTCGAGAACTTTCGCTTTGACCATCTGACCGCGCGTGAAGGCTTTGAGAGCCGCTTCGCCGTCGCCGTCGTAAGACAGATCCGACAGATGAACCATGCCGTCGATTTCGCCGTCGAGACCAACGAACAGACCGAACTCGGTGATGTTCTTGACTTCGCCTTCGACAATCGTGCCGACCGGGAACTTCTCCTGGAACGAGATCCAGGGGTTGGCCAGGCATTGCTTCAGGCCCAGCGAGATGCGGCGCTTTTCTTGGTCCACATCCAGAACCATGACTTCCACTTCCTGCGAGGTGGAGACGATCTTTCCGGGGTGGATGTTCTTCTTGGTCCAGCTCATTTCGGAGACGTGCACCAGACCTTCGACACCGGCTTCCAATTCTACGAAAGCGCCGTAGTCGGTGATGTTGGTGAC
>CAITZE010000019.1 GCA_903896775.1 uncultured bacterium | reverse complement strand
CGATACGGGATCAGGGAAGACGGCCATGATGCCGTCGCCCGTATGTTTGACTTCGCGGCCTTTGTGAGCTTGTAGTGCGCCGCGGACGGCTGTGTTGTGAGCGCGCACGGCTTTTTGAGCGCCGGCATTGCCCAGACGCTGAGTCATAGCCGTCGATCCGACGATATCGGTGAATACAAAAGTGAAGACGGACGGAACGGTGGGGCGCTTTTCCGGCAGGTTCCATTCCTGCAATAAGCTGCTGATATTCTGCGTGGCATTGGCATCGCCGCGCATCAGCATTGTCATGGCTTTAGCGCCAGCCTGCACCATGACTGTATAGCGTGGGTTCTTTCCGTAGGTCGGCAATTCGACGCAGAAGTTCTCGGCGCGTTCAGGTGTATTGCCTGCCGAGACCAAGCCTTCTTTCAGAACGGAAAGCTGGGCGTCTTTGCTGAGCTTCTTCGATTGTCCAATCACCGAGGCGCCGCCGGCGAAATACAGATTCATGCCGAACTTCGAAAATGCGTTGGTCGGCTCGGGCTTGGCCGTACGAACCGCGTCGGCGATGAACTTGCTTAAGCCGTTGCGCGCTTCCATTTCTGCCGCAGATTTCTCTGGCGGTTTTTCGGCAGGCTTAGGAGGTGCCGATTTCTTCTCCTCGACTTTGGGCGGAGGCGGCGCGCTTTTGACTTCAGGTTGAACAGAAGCAGGTGCCGGAGCTTGTGGTGGTGGTTCGGGCTGTGGCTCGGGTTCCAGTTCAGGCAAAGGCTGGCTGGAATACACTTCGGAGCCCATTTCAGCATCGAGTTCCTGAAGCGCGGCGTCGGTTTCCTTCGCGGTAGCTTCAGCCTCGTCGGCTTCGACTTTGGCGCGCAAGTCTTCGATCTCGACCTGATCGAATTCAATATCTTGAACGGGCTTCACTTGTTTCTTCGTGGCGGCCAGCATCTGTGACGGGCCTGGCGCATCGCCTGTCTTGGTTTTGCCGCTGCCGCGTATCATGGAAAGGATATTGAATTGACGTTGCAGGTTGATGAACACCGCCAGGAAGAACATCAGCACTGAAGCGCCGAGGATCAACTGCGTGTAGTTTCTGGGCGGCAGCATGCCCATGCTCATCATTTGCGCGACGACCAGCGAAGCCGCGATCATCGAAACGATGGCAAGTGCAAGGCTAATGACGATTGCCAAGATAAAGCGCACAAAACCGCTACGCTTTGCTTTGACCTTCGGCTTCTTGGGCTTACCTGCCGGCTTCGGCGGTGAAGACTTGGCTTTGGTCTGCTCGGATTTGGGTTCGGGCGCCGCGCGCGGCGGCGGCGGCGGAGGGGGCCGCTTTTTCTTCGGTCCCTTAGCTTTCTTTTCGCCGAACATTGTATCGGCGTCATTGATATTTTTGGCTTTGGCGCTTTGCCAGGTGACGACTTCTTCAGAGGTATTGGTTTCGTCCGAGAAACTTTCGCGTATCACGCGCGAGGGGAAACCTTCCTTGGCTTCGATCCCCTTGGCGTCTTCAACCGCTTGCTCGCGTTGATTGGCTTCGTAGCTGGCATGAAGCTGCCAGCGTCCGCTTTGTTGATAGTAGACTTCGTAACTTTCACGAGCCATGCGTCACAGCGTGTCGGTCCGCCTTATGGCGCGTCCGACATCGCACTTCCCCTTTTCACTGCCGCCGGCTGCAACATTCAATCCGAAGGCGGGATCGATCCCTGCGCACGTTCCAAGCGCTCTGAAGATTGGAAAATGCTAGGGATTCCCTAAAGATACCTTAAATACATCGGCATCGAGCGAGGCCGGCGAAGCCTGCGGCCGCAAGGTGCCATACTATTTACGAACGTTTCAATCGCTACGCGCACTTATAGCGCATATGTCGAGTATTCCCGGTAAAAGTGTAATTTCGGTTCTTGAAATAGTTCTTAAGTGCAACGTCTATGGATTGCTTGAAGCTGAACTGCCCACGCCCTTCGAGGTTTCAAAGGTTGCTTCTGGGACTACGAGGCGCACCAAATCCAGCTCTTCCGTATTTTGATCGCTATCGCCTTGCTGCCGTTGGAGCGCGGCTTGCACCTGCGCTTCACAAATGATCTCGCCCGCGCCGGTACGCGCGAGAATGGCTTGTGCTTGGTGGACAAGGTTGGCGGATAGGATTGGATCTTCTCCGGCCGTCGTATTGCCGACGAGGGCGATGGCAAGTTTGGGGCCGCTTTCGCCGAAACCACGCTGCATGTCCGTGGCCGCATCAGCTGCAGCGGTGGCTGTCGCGAAGCGCGCGAAGATACCCTTGCCCGTATGCTTCACTTCGTGTCCGCCATGAGCGGTAACGGCCGCACGCACGACGCCGTTATGTATACCCATAGACTGATCGTGCTGGGCTTCGACTGCGGTTTCAGTGCTGCCCGCTTGCGCATCGTCACGGAGTTCAGTCATCAAATAGACGTCAAGTAAAGGCAGAGCGTTCGCATCGACGCCGTTAAAGACACGGTCGGGCAGCGTATGCTGACCCATGGGTGTGCGCCATCCTGCAAGGACCTGAGCTAGGCTCGCGGCGATGTCGGCGCCGCCCTCAAGGTACGCGGCAAGTGCGCTGCGCCCTGCGGCGAGCAGGCCGAGATTAGCGGGCGCGGTGGTTTGTTGAGT
>CAITZE010000018.1 GCA_903896775.1 uncultured bacterium | reverse complement strand
GCGAATCATCACGCGGCAACTGCAGCACGACGCCATCGAGTTCGAGCGTGTTGATGGCGATGCGCCGCGAGGCCAGCGGCCACAGTGCGTAGTCGGCGCGCAGGCGCGCGGCGTCGACCCGCGTGGCGCCGTCGCGATAATGGATGCCGTTCGAGCCGGCTTCCCGATAGATGTGGTTTGGGTCAGTGCCGGCGAAACCGGATGGCGCCATGAAGATCTCGTCGCCGCCCTTCTCGGTCCATTTGTGCATCTTGTTGCCCGGCGGATCCGAATACAGCAAATAGCCGCCCTGTTCCGGCACCCAGCACGGGCCTTCTGCATTGCCCTCGACATTGGCGATACGTTCGACGATGGCGTTTTCGTCGATCAGACTGTCCAGTTCCGGATCCAGCTTCTGAACGGATCCGATTCTGGCGCCGATCGGCGCGTTTGGATCATAAGGCGGCGGCGGCGTGCGGGGCGGGCCCGCCGGCGCACCCCCGGGAGGCGGCGGAGCACCAGCGGGAGCCTGGGCGCGACTGGCCATGGGAATCATCGTCGCCGCGGCGGCGGTCGCCAGCATCCGGCGACGGTCAAAAATCATATTCATCTGCTTGCCTTCCATGATTGCTTCAACAGGAACGCGTGATGCGCGTTTGCTGAAAGCGGGCTCAATTCGGATTCACGGGAATCGTCAACCAAGCGTGTTATGGCGCGGGGTTTGGCAACATCGTGATGACCATCGTCAGGGTATTCTTCACGTCAGCGATCTGATGCGGCGTGCCCGCCGGTACGAACATGACATCCCCCTTGTGAACTGCCCGTGATTGGCCTTCCGCTATCGAAGTCCCGGCAATGTTTGTGGGATTGCGGCGAACCGGATCAACGAGCCTGCCGCCCGTAATAATCACACCGTCACCATCGACAACAAAGAAGAGTTCGCCATTTCGCTCATGGATTGACGGCGGCGTCGTGCCGGCGATGCGGTGCTCGACATTCACACGGTAGGGCAATTGCGTGAACAGGTTTGTTGCCACCATCGGGTCTGCCGCTTTCGTGGTCCTGCTGTTCTTGGCGACCTCCAGGACATCCGCCGTTGTCAGCACTTTGGATTCGTCTGTTTTGACTTCGGTGGCGGGAGCGGGGGCTGCGGCCGGCACCGGCGCCTGCGCCGGTGTTTGCGCCGTCGCGGCAGACGCCGCAAGTAGAACTACGGCAAACGCGGCAAAAGTCGTCTTGGAGCTCGGTTTGAACATCAATATCTCTCTTTCCTGGGATCGATTTCTACGCGCGCCGCACCGGTTCGGCACTCCATGTTTCATTTCAATTGTGCGGCAATTTTATTGAGGCCGGCCTGCCCGCACGCTTCGTCCATCGTGCCGTTGGGCGTGCCGGACACCGTAATGACCCCAATCAATTCGCCGCCAACCAGAATTGGGAGGGCGCCACCAAAGGCAATTGCCCCGTCGCCCTTGATCAGTTCGGCCAGTTGCGGATCCGTTTTTGCGAGTTCCCGGGCGTTGGAACTTGCCACCTTGTGCATATAGACGGACACCGGCTTCGGCTTCATGAGGTGCAACGAACGCATGCCGGCCCCGTCGCCGCTGAGGAGGACAATGATTTCGCCCGCCGCGTCGGAGACCTGCACGGTGCAATGGTAGCCCAGCTTGTTGCATTCCGCGACCGCCGTGGTCGAAGCTTCCAGCGCCAGGGCGAGCGAAGGCGCACGGGCGCGCGCCGCCTCCACATAACGCGGATCAGGGGGCGGACGAGATGCAGGCGACGGCGTTTGCGCCGACGCAGCCAGCGGCACGAGCAGGCCAGCTGCCAGAATGTATGGGCCAAGTTTCATAAGTCCCACCCTCTTGATTTGAAGCTACGACGAAACAAGCGACACACTGTAGCGACGACTGGATTTCGCTATTTGATCAATCTCAACTTCTTGATGTCATTGTTGACGGTGTCGCTCACATACATGGTTCCGCCATCCGGCGTAATTGTCATGTAATGCGCCTCGCCAAAATCATTGGCGCCGAACCCTTCCTTGCCGATCCGCCCGAGAACCTTGCCGTTCCAGTCGAGGCGCAAAATCATCCCGTCCTGGCCCGTCGTCATCCACAGTTGATTCCTGGCGTCCACATAAAGGCCGCAAACCAGATTCTGCATTTGAATCTGTCGCAGCAGCTTGCCGTTCACATCGAAGACCTTGATCAGCTTCAACTCACGGTCGCCGACATAGACTTCGTTCTTCTTGCTGACGATCAAGGTGTGGATGATGGCCTGCGAAGGATCAGTGCGCTGCATGCTCCAGGACGTGATATATTTGCCGTGCTTATCAAACCGCAGCACCCTCGGGTCCGGGCCGCCATGACCGTTGGCCACAAAGACGTCGCCGTTCGGCGCGAACGCAATATCCGTCGGCTGATTGAAAAGATGGTCGCCCTTGGCCTCGTCCCAGGTCCCGGCTTTCCCAGCCGTGCCGAGCGTGAGCAG
>CAITZE010000017.1 GCA_903896775.1 uncultured bacterium | reverse complement strand
TGATCGTGCTGTACAGGCTTACCGGTACGCAATGGCAAGGGGGAGACCATGCGCCCAGCCGAACGCTTCGCCCAATCGAGGGCGGCGGCGGCGGCGCGCTTTAATCCGGCGGAACTGACATCGGAGGTCGCCGCATACCCAAGACCGCCGCCGGCATGAACCGTGACCATGGCGCCGACATCCTCGGAGAGGCTGACAGGATCTGCCACACCGCGCGTTACGCCCAAATGCTCGGCCCGGCTGCGCAAAGTCCGCACCGACCAGAAATCGCAAGCGGGGGCTAAAGAGGCAAAGCTTTGGGCGATTTCGGCGGGGTCTGTCATGCCGCATGACTTGCCGCAGTGCGCCTCGCTTTGCAAGCGGCCCAGTTGGTCCCGGCACACCTCACTATATATAATGTGCGTCATGACCTTGGGGTGCACATACGAAGCGGGAAAAACACGCGGCCGGCCTATGCCCGATCCAGGGTTGGTCTGGGAACCTGGGCGGACGCCCGCGGCAAGCCGTTTCGGCGATATCTACTTCAACCGCAACGGCGGCCTGCCCGAGGCGCGCCATGTATTCCTAGACGGCTGCGGCCTTACTCAGGCTTGGCGCGAACAATGCGCCTTCACGGTTGGTGAGTTGGGCTTCGGAACGGGACGCAACTTTCTCGCGACCTGGGAGCTTTGGAAACGTACGTCTCGGCCCGGCGCGCGATTGCATTATGTGGCGGTGGAGGGCTATCCGCTTACACGCACCGAACTCGGCGCGTGCCTCGATCAATGGCCCGAACTCGCGCATCTCGCGTGCGGCCTCCTGAAAGTCTACCCGGAGCCGCAGCCCGGCTTTCATCGCCTCTTTCCGGGTGACGGGATCACCTTAACGCTGCTGTACGGCGATGCAGTGGACGCACTTTCGCAATTGGAAGCTGATGTCGGCGCGTGGTTTTTGGACGGGTTCGCGCCGGAAAAAAATCCCGCCATGTGGAGTGCTGCGGTGTTCACGGAGATGGCGCGGCTTTCTCATGCCGGCACGCGGCTTGCGACTTACAGCGTTGCAGGAGAGGTACGCCGAAAGCTCGATGAAGCCGGCTTCGAAGTCTCGAAGGCGCCCGGCTTTGGCGCGAAGCGCGATATGTTACGCGGCCAATTTCGGGGGCCTGCGAGAAAATCGGCATTGCAACCCTGGTTCGCTAAACCGCAACGCCCAAAACAAGGCCACGCCGTCATTATCGGCGGCGGTATCGCCGGCACCAGCACAGCCCATGCTTTGATGCGGCGCGGGTGGCATACCACCATCATAGATCGGCGTGGCGCATTGGCCTATGAAGCCTCCGGCAATCCTGCCGGTGTGCTGATGCCGCGTCTGACCGCAGCGCCTAATCTCGACGGGCGTTTTTATGCGGCGGCTTGGCGCTTTGCGCTGCAGACGATCGAAGACCTTGGTGGGGCGGGCGACGCCACCTCTCGCGACCACTGCGGTCTGCTTCACCTCGCCACCGACGACGCTGAAGCTGCGCGCCACATTGCCATTGCGGCAGAAGGACCGTTACCGGACTCTTTGCTGGTGCGCGTCGACGCGGCAGAAGCCTCCGACATTGCAGGCTGCGCGCTTCCTTATAGCGCGTTGTATTTTCCGCAAGGCGGCTGGCTGAAGCCACGTGCGTTTTGCGCGGCACTTGCAGGCAGCACACATCGCCTCCTCAACGTCGATGTCGGCGCGATTCATCATAATAACGGCGTGTGGCGGATAAGCGACGCAGCGGGGCATGTGTGCGCCGAAGCCGATGTGGTGATTCTCGCCAATGCACTTGGCGCAGCGAATTTGCCCATATCCACATGGCTGCCGCTGAAAGCGCGCCGGGGTCAAATCACTCTCGCACCGCCGACATCAATGAGCGCGCAACTGCGCACGGTACTGGCTTATGGCGGCTATATGACTCCGGCTATACCCTCAAGCAATGACGGCGCTCACTGCATCGGCGCGACTTTCGATTGGGTGGATACCGATGCTTTTGATATCGATCCACGCGTAGTTGAGGGAGATCATGCGCGCAATCTGGCTGACCTTGCGCGCGCGCTGCCTGAGATGATGGCGGGAAGCGACGTGCGGTCCCTGACAGGCCGCGCCGCCTATCGCTGCACGACCCTGGATCATTTGCCCATCGTCGGACCGATGCCTGAGCAAACCACTTACTTGCGCGACTTCGCCGAGTTACGCCATGGCCACCCGTGGGCACGCTACCCCGAAGCTGTTTATCAGCCGGGGCTCTATGCTTTGACGGGATTGGGTGCGCGGGGTTTGGTGAGCGCGCCGATAGCGGCAGAGGTTCTCGCGTCCATGATTGCGGGCGAGCCTTGGCCCCTCGAGCGCGACCTTGTCACGGCTTTGCATCCGGGACGATTCTTAGTGCGGGATCTAAAACGCCGCGAATCTTAGTCTTAAGTGGGCCAATCAGGCGGGGGGCTTCCAGCACTGACCGAAGTGCTGAAACAGGTCTATGTCGACGTGGCGCTGACCGAGTTTCCGACCGAAGGCAAAAAAGCCACCGATAGCGGCGTCAGCATTTTGACCGGAGTCCATCGCAAGGACGTGAAGCGCCTACGAAGCTTGAAAGATAAAGGCCCGCAAGCCCCGCGCAGCATCAGCATCGGCGCACAAATGATATCGCGTTGGGTTGGCACGGCAGCGACCACCGACCGCAAAGGCAGGCCGTTACCCTTGCCGCGTCAAGCCGAGTCGCCGGACGCGCCGTCTTTCGATGCTCTGGTAGCGGGCATTTCAACCGATGTGCGACCGCGCGCTGTATTAGACGAGTGGTTGCGGCTTGGGATCGCCCATTTAGACGAGAAAGACAGAGTCGTTCTCAATCAGTTAGATTTCGTGCCCCAAAAAGGCCTGGAAGAGAAGGCATTCTTCTTCGGCCGCAATATTCACGATCACATTGCTGCGGCCACCCACAACCTTTTGGGTGAAGGCAACCCGCAGCTCGAGCGTAGCGTTCATTATAGTGCGTTGACGCCGAAGTCGGCGAAGGCGCTCGCGGAGGCAGCAGAGCGCGCGGGTATGGAAGCTTTGCTGGATATTAATCGTCTCGCGCTTGAATTGACGCGCAAAGACGAAGGTAAAGAAAACGCCACACGCCGCGTGAACTTTGGCCTGTATTTTTATAAAGGCGCGGCGACGTTTAAAAATTTGCGACCCGAGACCGGAACAGAAGATTCGGAAACTTAACGGCTGTTGAATGGCAACCGACAATAAGGGGCCTATGACAAGGGGCTTTAAACATCACCTGAACGGCACAACGTTGCGTACTTGCGCGACGGCGGTGATGTTGTCGCTGCTGGCAGCGTGCGCGAACGCGCCGCAACCGATGATGAGCGCTGCCGATCCGAAAAACGGCGACGGCATTGGCGGCACTGGAATCAAGTCTGCGCAAATCAACACGCGCGGCGACGGTATCGGCGGCACCGGCATCACCAATACCGGCGTGCGCGGTACGATCACCGGCTTTGGCTCGATTCTCGTCAATGGATTGGAGCTGGAGTTCAATCATAAAACCACCGTCGCCAGCGACGGCAAGCCGACAACGCTCGACTCCCTGCGCGTGGGCCAGATCATCCAGGCCGTGGCACATTCCAAAGACGGCAAGTACAGCCTTGCGACACTTGAGATTCAGCACGCCGTGACCGGCCCTGTGACCGCGATCAATGCCTCTACGGAAAATCTGACCGTGCTTGGCCAAAAGGTTCGCCTGAATCTTGCCGGCGATAAGGCCGCTATTGCCGCGTTCAAAACACTGCAAGCCGGCGACATCGTCAGCGTCTCGGGTCTGCGCCAGGCCGACGGCACGATTATCGCGACACGCGTCGATCAAACCTCCGACGACGACCGCATCCTTTTGCGCGGCACCGCAACGGCGGTATCGGCTGCCAGCGTGCACGTTGGCGATCTCGATATCCCCGTGACCCAAACGGCAGGCGCGACAGCGCCGCAAGTTGGCGCGCAGGTCTTCGCCGCCGGCCGTATGATTAATGGCAAATTCGTAGCCGATGTTGTGAGCGGCACCACGCCGCTGTCCTTCGACGAAGCCGTCACTGCCGTTTCGTTGGAAGCTTATGCACCTAAAGCAGCAGAGAGTGGCGGACCGCTGACAATCGACGGCGTGACTGTGAACGGCGCGGCCCTGCCCGCAGGCACGCCGGCTAATGGCCGCATCATCGTGACCGGTGCGATTGCCGGGCCCAGCGCCATCACGGCGACGAATATCGAGAATGTGCATACGGTTGTAACGATCAATGCCGCACGGGGATCGTTGCGCCCCGCCGCCATTAGGCCCGATGGCAGCAGGCCCGAACGCGTTGCGCCGCGCCCGAGCATCGACCGTCCGCAGGGACGCCCCGATACCCCGTCCGTCACGCGCCCCGTGATCGACCGCCCGCAAGGTATTCCATCGGTCTAAGTGCCGGCCAGAGTCTCGTACATTTCTTTAGCTGTCACTGCATTGCGCAGATTTTTTGTGACGCCTGCATCGCGCAAGCGGCGCGAGATTGTCGCGAGAGCCGACAAATGAGCGGTGTCCGCGTCAACAGGTATCAAAAGCAGAAACAGCAAATCCACCGGTGCGCCATCGATGGCGTCGTAGCCTATGGCCCGTTCCAATCTTACGAGAAGTCCAAAGGGTTGTTTCAGGCCTGCGATACGAGCATGCGGCACAGCGATGCCGAGACCGACGCCGGTAGACCCTAACCGTTCGCGCTGATGCAGCGCCGACGCAATCTCGCGCTCGTCAATCTTGAGAGCGATGCCGGCGCGTTGCGCCAGTTCGTCCAAGAGCTGCGTTTTGTTCATCGCAGCTAAGCCGGGAATCACGTGGCGGCGATCAAGGATATCGGCGATTTTCATGTCTCGTTATCCAAGGGCGCGCGCAAGCGGTAGCCGACGCCCTGCTCGGTGAGAATGTGTTGCGGGCGTTCGGGATCGGTTTCGATTTTTTGGCGGAGGGCCCGAATATAGACGCGAAGATATTGCACGTCGGTTTGCCCGCCCCAGACTTCCTGAATGATGAACTTGTGCGTGAGCACTTTACCGGCATGGGCCACGAGCAGGCGCAGCACATCGTATTCGCGCGGCGAGAGTTTTATATCTTTGCCGGAAATACTGACCACACGGCGCACCAAATCGACGGCCAGTTCATTGCTGCGAAAGATGGGCCGCTCGCCTTTTTGCTGCAGCCGATGGCGGAGGGCCGCACGAATGCGGGCCAAAAGCTCGTCAGCGCCGAAGGGTTTGGTGACGTAGTCGTCGGCGCCAAGATCGAGAGCTTTGACTTTACCGCCTTCGTCAGAGCGCACTGAAAGTACGATGATTGGCACCGTCGGGTTGCGCGCGCGAATGCGTGTGATCACGTCGAAGCCGTGCATATTGGGCAAACCAAGGTCGAGCACAACAACGTCGATGGCGCCGCGTTCGATTTGCGCCAGGGCCTGCTCGCCGTCCTCGGCTTCGATCACGTGATAGCCCTGAGAGCCAAGGCTGGTTTTCAGAAGTCGCCGGATAGGTGGTTCATCATCCACGACCAACACACGAACAGGAGCCGTTCCGGTTGTCATACCATATGCTCCACGTCCGCAACCTTCTGAGGCGGCACCGGCAAGTTGATCGTGAACACTGCGCCCGGCCCGTCAGACCGGTTACCCGCAACAATGGTTCCGCGCATAGCTTCGACAAAGCCCCGGCATATCGCAAGGCCGAGGCCCGTGCCGGCGCGGCGGCTATCGCCTGCCTGCGCACGATAGAATTTATCGAAGATTTTCTCGAGATCATCGACGG
>CAITZE010000016.1 GCA_903896775.1 uncultured bacterium | reverse complement strand
TGAATTCCTGCAACTTGGACGGGGCCATAGACAACTGGCGGTCGTCGCCTTGGCCGGTCAGAGACTCGGAGAATTCCTGTTCCCATTCCGGCGAGAGCGCGACCAGGGCGATGACGCCGTTTTCGTCTACGGCCGTATCGGAGAGTTGGCGCGCAAGTCTCGCACGAACGTGCTCGGAAATCATCAGGACGTTGCGCGTGATGGCGCAAGCTTCCGAGATGCCTTCCAAAATCGTCGCCAAGTCGCGAATCGAGACGCGCTCGTTGAGAAGGTTCTGCAGCACGCGCTGGATACCAGCGACGGTGATCTGCGCCGGCACCACTTCGGTAATGAGCTTCTGCTGTTCTTTGTCCAGTTCGTTGAGCAGTTTCTGCGTCTCGGTGTAAGACAGCAACTCGGACATGTTGTCGCGCACGACTTCGGTAAGGTGCGTCGTGATGACGGTCGGCGGGTCGACAACGGTATAGCCGCGGAAGAGAGCTTCTTCGCGGTTGGCGGGATCGATCCAAAGCGCGGGCAGACCAAAGGTCGGCTCTTTGGTGCGTTCGCCAGGCAGCGAGATTTCTTCGCCTCGCGGGTCCATGACCAGCAGCATGTTGGGGCGCAGGTCGCCTTTGCCGGCTTCGACTTCTTTGATGTAGACGGCGTAGGAGTTGGCGGGTAGCTGCATATTGTCTTGGATGCGTACGGGGGGCATGACGAAGCCCATGTCGGTGGCAAGGGCGCGGCGCAGTGATTTGATTTGGTCGGTGAGGCGGCGGTTCTCGTTGTTGATGAGCGACAACAAGCCGTAACCCAACTCCAGGCGCACCATGTCGATCTTCATGGCTTGAGAAATCGGTTCTTCCTGAACCGGGACTTCCTGCTTGGATTTGATTTGCTCTTGTTGCTTGACCTTGCTGGCCTTCTGAGCATTTTGCCAAGTCACATAACTCGCCGCGCCGCCTGAGGCAAAAGCCAGCAACAAGAACGGCAAGGCCGGTGTGCCGGGCAAAAGCGCAAGCGCGGTGGCTAGCAAGGAGCTCATGCCGAGCGCTTTGGGATAGCGTGTGAATTGCACGCCGATCGCGACGTCCATTGTATCTTTGAGGCCGCCTTTGGAAACCATGATACCCGCAGCAGTGGAGACAACCAGCGCGGGGATTTGGGTGACGAGACCGTCGCCGACCGACAGGCGTGTGAAAGTATCGGCGGCGTGCGTGAATGTCATGCCGCGCTGGACCATGCCGATGATCATTCCGCCGATGACGTTGATCGCGGTGATAATCAAACCAGCGACGGCATCGCCGCGCACGAATTTGGAGGCACCGTCCATGGCGCCGAAGAAGTCGCTTTCTTTTTGCAACTCTTCGCGGCGGGCTTTCGCCTCCTGCTCGTCGATGAGTCCGGCGGACAAATCGGCGTCGATCGCCATCTGTTTGCCGGGCATGGCGTCCAAGGTGAAGCGCGCCGTCACTTCGGCGATACGCGTCGAACCTTTGGTGATGACCATGAAGTTCACCAAGGTCAGAATGGCGAACACGATCACACCGATGACGAAACTGTCGCCCATGATGAAGCCGCCGAAGGCTTGAATGACGTGACCGGCAGCCGCGGTGCCTTCAGCACCGTGGGCAAGAATCAAGCGGGTCGATGCCAAGTTCAGCGCAAGGCGCATCAGGGTGGCGATCAGCAGCACCACGGGGAAGGCGTTGAACTCCATCGCCTTGCGAATGAACACCACGGTCATCAGGATCAAGACCGCGAGGGTAATGGACATCGCCAGGGCGATATCGAGCAGCCATGCCGGCAGCGGCATGATCAACACGACCATGATCAGCACGAGGCCAATCGCGAAACCTAAATCGCCGCGTTTTAGGGAGTCGAGGGCGCGGCCGCTCATCTCGCCGAAATCGAAAGACGGCAAAGCCGGCGCGCGCGACGTGGTTTGAGTCAGCGCCGTACCCGCTTTTGCGCCTGCTGTGTCAGCCGTTTGTTCAGCCATTTTGCCCTTCCGGTGCGTGAGCGGCTTCTGACGTCAGAGGCCGTTTCGACCGGTGTCCCGCCGCGCCCCACATAGCTCTGGGCGACAGGAAACCCCGCTTAAGCTCAAAGTCGCTCAGCGCGGTTAACAACGCGTTTAAATGGGTAAATTTTGCCGAGTAGTTGGCGCAAAAAGCGGCATCGGACGCCTAGCACGGCAACGCCGAAAATTATAACTAAAACAGTGCTTTAAGTGAGCTATGGTAAAATGTGATTACAAATTTTAGGTGCAATATAGAAGATTAAACAACTTAATAGGGTAAAGAAGCATCCTTAATTAGGAAGCTTCGTTTTCTTTCCTTCAATTCGCGTCAGCTGCATGGAAATCTGGACCGGTGCGCCCGAGAAGAATGTGCCGGAACGGTCGCCAGCCATGAACGTGAACTGATAGCCACCGCCCGACGTACCGTCGATGACCGACATCGTCAGAAGCCGGGATTTGCCGGTAGCTGTGGGGAAAGATTGATCTTCGTCGGTAGAGACTTTGGTACCGGGCCGCGCGGCCTCGGTGATCATTTTGCGGAACAGCCCTTCAGCTGTCGCAGGATCGCCGGATTCAGCCCACACCGCGCATGTTTGTGTGCCGGACCGGATCGATAAGGTGAACTTCCAGTCGTTCGGGCTTGGCAGCATCCACGCTATTCCCTTTGCGCCGGGCGTTGTTCCGACGAATGTGTTGACCGCATTCGGCTCCACAATTTGCACGAGGCGTGTGTCTTTCGCCCAAGCCCGGATGTCATCGGGTACGCCGAGCCGGCGCAAGCATGTCGCGTTGAAGAACTGAGATATGACTTCGGCGTTATAGTCGGCAGCTAAGACCGGGGTCGCGGATCCCAGAACAGCGCAAAGTGCTAAAGCCGCCCATCGCAACAGCGTCATGATTCGCCTCCCTGATGTCGAGATCAGCAACTCTTGTTCTTTTGAGTTTTACTCTGATCGGCCCAACGGACGCAACGCGAGCTACGCGGTTTCACCGGCACCGGGCGCGGGAACGGCCATACCGTCCTGCACATAGGCATTCAATTTATTGCGCAATGTGCGGATTGAAATGCCAAGAATTCTTGCGGCGTGAGTGCGGTTGCCGAAGGTGTGCTTCAACGTGTCGATGATCAAATCACGTTCAACATCGGCGACGGTTCGACCGACCATGCTGGCACCCTGCGCAGCACTCGGGCCTAGGCCGCTGCTGGACGCGAAGTCGAAAGCATCCGGCCCTATCTCATCGCCCGATGATAACAACACCGCTCTGTGCATCGTGTTTTCCAGCTCGCGCACGTTGCCGGGCCAGTTGTGGGTTTTTAAGACGGCGATGGCTTCCGGCGAGACACGCCGTAAAGGAAAACCATTTTCCTCGGCGCTGGCGCGCGCAAAGTGACCGGCCAAAACCTCGATGTCTTTAGGGCGATCGCGCAAAGGGGGAAGCACGAGCTTTACGACGTTAAGGCGGAAATACAAATCCTCGCGGAATTTGCCCGCTTTGACGGTCTCTTCCATATTGCGGTTAGACGTCGCGAGAATACGGGTATCGATTTTCACCGGTGCGTTGGAGCCGATGCGTACGATCTCGCGCTCTTGAATGGCGCGCAGCAACTTGGCCTGAAGCTTCAGGTCCATCTCGCTGATTTCGTCCAGCAGCAGGGTGCCGCCGTTCGCTTCTTCGAACTTGCCGATGCGGCGCGCGACGGCGCCGGTGAAGGCGCCTTTCTCGTGACCGAATAACTCGGACTCCAGCAACTCGCCGGGAATGGCAGCGCAGTTAACGGCGACGAAGGCCTTATCTTTGCGGGGGCTGTTACGGTGCAGATAGCGCGCGACCAATTCTTTACCGGTGCCGGACTCGCCGGTGATCAGCACGCCGGCTTGGCTGGCGGCGACTTTCTTGGCCATCTGGATGACGCGATCCATGGCCGGGTCTTGGAAGATCAGCGCATCCTGCTCGGCCGCTACAGCCTCGAGCACGGCGGCGATCAGCTCCGCATCCGGCGGCAACGGTACGTATTCTTTGGCGCCGGCTTTGATGGCAGCCACGGCCGCGCGTGAGTCGGTTTCAACGCCGCAAGCCACAACTGGCAAATGGATGCGCTCGCTTTTCATGGCGGCGAGCAACTGCTCGATGTCGTAAGCGACATCGCACATGACGAGGTCGGCGCCCTGACCGGAACGCATGACTTCCATAGCCTGGGAAATGCCCTCGGCCTGAATCACCTTAGCGCCGCGCTGCATAGCGATGCGGCTGGCGGCGCCAATCTGTCCGTTCAATGAGCCGATGATCAGCAGCCGCATGTGAAACCTTGGGGCAAACCTTGTGTTATCCGTAGTCGATTGAGTGTCGGCATCCGCACTTTATCCGCCGTGCGGCGCGCGCCGTCAACGGCGGGAAACGAGCGTGAGCTTATTCTAAGGCTGGGACTCATTCGAAAAACCGCACTTTGCCTTCCGGCGGCAATGCGCTGTTCAGCAGCATTTCCAGCCGGCGGGGGTTGTCTTTACGCGAAATCGAAAGAACTCCAACCGTATACAGATAATGGATCAGGTGATCTTCAGCTGCGTTACGTTCCAGCTTTGAGGCCAACGGGTTGAACACGACGTTCGCCAGCAACACGCCGTAAAACGTCGTGATCAGCGCGACCGCCATGGAGGGGCCAATGACACTGGGATTATCGAGGTTGCCGAGCATCTGCACCAGACCGATAAGCGTCCCGATGAGGCCCATGGCCGGAGAAATTTCCGCGGCTTTGCGCAACACACCTGCGGACCGATGGACGCGCGCGGTCGCCGCCGACATGTCCTCACCGAGAATGTCGCTGATGTCTTTTTCGGGCACGCCCTCAATCACCATGGACAGAGCTTTGTGCAGGAATGGCTCGCGACCGAACTTTTCGAGCTGAGCGCCGGCAAGACGTAACACGCCGTGTTTGCGGCAGTAGTCGGCCAATTCCAGCATGGAATAGGCAGCATCCTGGGGGTCGCGTTCCCGGTAAAAGATTGTGCCGCCGAGCACGGTAAAGGTCCGCGCAACGTCGCCTAACGTGAAGCTGACGGTGGTAACGGCAAAGGTGCCGCCGACAACAATCAAAAGACCCGACAGGTTGACGAATGCCGAAGCCGAACCGCCCAGCAGGATCGCGGCGATGATAAGACCAAGGGCGCCGGCCAAGCCGAAGACGGTCGCGCCATCGAACAGAGTACGCCGCGGTACGGTCGTGATCTCAGCCTGTTCAGACATGGAAGGAGAACCTAGAAGTTGGAAATGAGGTGAAACAAGGAAGGGTATTGCGCGCAGCTGTCGATCAACGCCGCTTCTCTACGCTTTCTGTGTTTTGATGATTTCAGTCATCGTGATGCCGAGACGGTCGTCCACGACAACGACCTCACCGCGCGCGACCAGACGATCGTTCACATAAATGTCGATGGCCTCACCGACTTTGCGATCGAGTTCGACTACGGCGCCGCGGCCAAGCTTCAGAAGCTCATTGACCTGCATGGACGACTTGCCGAGCACCGCCGAGACACGCACGGGAATGTCATAAACTGCCTCAAGATCCTGCGTAGATCGCGGCTTGTCCGAGCCATCGCCGGCCTCACCCCAATCGTCACCATCGTCGGCATTGCCTTTAGCGCCGCCCGCGATTTCGTCGATTGCAGCTTTGCCGGACTTTGTGTCGCCGTCTTCGGTGCTCTCTGCCATCTCTCACTTCCGCCGGCCTGTTGGGCCAAATGCGGTTCCCACTGTATTCTATATGCCACCCACCTGTGGCGATTTAGCACGCACGGCTTAAGAAGCCGTTTCTGAATTGCTTTCGTCCGGGGTTTCCGCCGGAGGTGTTTCCATAGGAGGCTCGTCCACAGGAGTAGCGCCAGCTTGGTCGGCGGCGTGGTCGAGTTCAGCTACATCAGACCCGCCAAAGTTAGCTGCGACGACTTCGCGGATGTCACGCCAAATGCGCGCTTCGTTACGGTCGGCACCGCCACCATCCCATTCCAGGCGGCAATCGCCCGGCTGTAACTCATAGTCGGTAATGACAGTGTAACTGCCCTGGAAGCTCGCGCGGATAAAGACGTCTTTCAGTCGCTCCTCAAGATCGGCGGCGATCATGGGGTGGGCGCGGACCAGAACACGCGGCTCGCCGATGGCAATCGGCAGGGCCTCGCGCACAAACACTTCGATGCTGTCGACCGCGTGAGCGTGAGCAAAGGGCGGCAAAAATTTCTGCGTGATGCCGTAGACCATGCGCATGGCGAGGTCGGCCAGCTCGGTATTGGCGGCCTTTTGTTGTTCTTCGAGTTTATCGAGGCCTTGCGCGATCAGATTGATGGCATCGGCGACGTAGTGTTCACGCGCTGTGCCGGCTTCCTCAAGTGCTGCGCCATGGCCTGCGATATAACCTTCTTCGCGCGCCGCATCTAACTGGGCTTGTGTAAACTCCAGTTTGATGGTGGGCTCTGGCGGTTCTTCCTTCGCGGCCGGCGTCGGCTCGGCCTTGGCTGTCACAGCTTCGATGGCTTCGGCGGCTTCAGCTGCGGCGATTTCCGATTTGCGGCGTTCGCCCGGCAAATAGAGTTTTGCCGGGTCGTCGAACGACCGATCGAACAGGAATTTTTTGGCGCCACGCAAGGGCATTACAACGATCCTCTGATCTCACTATACCATTTCGTCGTCGGTTTTGCCTTCGGCGATAGTCCTTAAATTCCCGAACTTTAGGTTTCCTGATAGAGCCAGGTTCTGACGATCGACAGTGCTTCTTCAGGATGCTTGTCGACGATGTCGCTGATCTTACGCAAGCTAGAGGCCTTCACGCGGCCTTCCACCTTGTCGATGTCGATCAACTCATCAAGGTCTTCTTCATCTTCAGCCTGGCTGCCCGGCATCGGCACGCCGCCGGGGCCTGAGAGCTGTGCCATGCCTTCGCTCATCAGAGCTTCATCACCCTGCGGCATGGATTCGAAGGCGCGTGTGACCAGCGGACGGACCACGAGGAGGATCACGAGCACGGCCACTACGGCTACGCCGAGGCCTTCAGCCATACGCATGACTTCTTCTTTGGTGAAGCCAAGGAAGTTGAACTCCGGCGGGCCGGCCATATCTTCGAAGCCGGTGAAGGGCATGTTCTCGACCTGAATCTGGTCGCCGCGGTTGGCGTCGTAACCGATGGCGGTTTTCACCAGGCTGTCGATCTTGGTCATGGTATCATCGGGTAGCGGAACGAACGTACGCACGCCCTTGTCGTCGGTGGTGTAGGTACCGTCCACCATCACCGCCACCGACAGACGTTTCACGGTGCCGCTTTCGCGAACACGGTTCACGGTCTGCTTCGAGATTTCGAAGTTGGTAGTTTCTTCGGTGCGGTTTTCGTTCGACGTCGCTTTGCCCGAACCATTGTTGGCCTGAGCGTCGGGCAGATTATTCGCCACGCTTACATCGTTTGGCTGAGTCTCATTAGTAGAATTGTTTTCAGTGACAGTGACAGACGAGCGCGCCACTTGCTGGTCGGGGTTGTAAGTTTCCTCGGCCGTTACGACTTTATCGAATTCCATGTCGGCGCGCACTTCGGCACGCACTTTGCCAGGCCCGAGCGAACTTTCGACCATCGACGTGACGGCCTGCGAGAGACGCTTTTCCAGATTGTTGCGGGCTTCGTCTTGCTGTGCGGCGACTTGCTGTTGGTCGTTTTCATAGGAACGCGACAGCAACGAGCCGCGCTCGTCGACGATAGAGATGTTGGACGGCTTCAGTTTTGGCACTGCCGCCGCGATCAAATGCTGCACGGCGCTGACTTGGTTTTCAGCCAATCGGCCGGTCTTCATTTTGATATAAACCGCGGCCGTCGGTTCTTGGGTGTCGCGCGTAAACATCTCGCGCTGCGCCATCACCAAATGCACACGGGCATTCTGAACGCCGTCGATGGCCTTGATCGTCCGCCCCAATTCGCCTTCGAGCGCACGCACCAGGTTGATGTTCTGCATGAAATTGGTGGAACCCAAGGCGTCCATATTATCGAACACTTCGTAGCCGACCGATCCGCCCGAAGGCAGGCCGAGTTCAGCCATCTGCATGCGCACCGGGGTCACGCGCTCGGCGGGGACCAAAATCTCGGTGTTGTTGTTGTTCATCTGGAACGGGATGCTCGCAAGCTCAAGCTGCTGCGTAATCTCGCGGCTATCGGTGGACGAGAGGTTGCCGTAGAGCAGGGCCATCGGCGCGGCGGAGAAGCGCGTCGCGAAGAAGATGATGAAGGCGATCAAACCGACCGCTACACCGCCCATGGCTGCTAAGCGGGCCGGTCCAAGATTGCGTATTTGCGTCAAGAACGGGTTCAATTTTTGTTCCTCTCGCAGGATCCCGAAAACGGGTCGTTGCCCAATCAAACGGCGGCTTTAACGCTTTTCAAAAGCGTATACCGGCCTGTGAGCATGACCGTATCGGGGCGTAATGAAGAACAAGTTAACAGTGGGAAATTTTTGCCGGGTGCGAGGTCGTTGTGAGGAGTCGTGCGGTCGCCGGGTGATGCTATAATAGGCACATGGCTCGGGCAGGCCACATTCCAGCCGATTTCCAGGGAGTATAAGCACAGTGAACACCCGTAGTTCAGACCGGGGCGCCTCTTCCGCCCGCGGCCCTGCCGGCGTGGTTGTCATTGAGTTGAGTGCGGCCATTGTCACGGTCACCGACGAGTCTCCCAAGATCCTTTTGGTGCGGCCTCCCGACATGGCCCCACGGGCTGGTTTGCCTTACGGACCCTTCGATCCGACTGGTCACCGGACCTTAGAAGAAGGCCTGCGCACTTGGGTGCAGGAGCAAACCGACCTTCATCTTGGCTATGTCGAGCAGCTTTATACCTTTGGCGACCGATTTCGCGACCCGCAGGAACGCGCAGGTGGTCCCCGGCCCGTGTCGGTGGGGTACTTGGCGCTCGTTCGTCAAACCGCCCTCAAGGACGCCGGCGAGTCATCTTGGGGTGACTGGTACCGCTATTTTCCGTGGGAAGACTGGCGTGACGGTGCGCCGACCATCATCGACTCCCTGATTGCGCCCCGCATGGCCAAATGGACCGACGATGCCAAAACTAAACCCGACCGCAATCGGCGGCGGGAGCGTGTGAACTTGGCTTTCGCCTTTGCCGGCGGATCCTGGGACAACGAGCGGGTCTTAGACCGTTATGAGCTGCTGTACGAAGCGGGATTGGTCTTTGAAGCGACGCTCGATGCACGGCTTGAGGTGGCAAGCGACCTTACAAGCGTTCACGGCCATACCGGCGCAGCTTTAACCAAAGATCACCGGCGTATTCTTGCGACCGCTATGGGCCGGCTTCGTGCAAAGATTAAATACCGCCCTGTAATTTTCGAGTTGATGGCGCCAACCTTTACGCTGTTCCAACTCCAACGGGCGGTCGAAGCTTTGTCGGGTGGGCGGCTTCATAAGCAGAATTTCCGCCGGCTTGTGGCGCATGAAGGCTTGGTGGAACCCACAGGGCATATCTCGTCTCAAACCGGAGGTCGGCCTGCGGAGTTATTCAGGTTCCGCCGTGAAGTTGTGCATGAGCGTCCTGCACCCGGATTACGTGTCCCGGTCAAAGTCAGCAAACGCACCGGCTGAAATTAGTTAACGATTGATATCGTTACACTATATCTAGTATCGTACGGTATCGACCGTAGATAGGCGCTCCTTGACTTCCCAGTCTCAGGACCCTACCGCTTAAGACAACGCGTCGCGTACGTTCTTTTTCTACCGTCTATATATGCTCATTTTAAGTATAAGTTTCGCCATTTCGTCACATGTGTACTGAACAAGGGCGACTGCCATGAACGTGGTCAACACAACGCGTACGACCGCTAAAGATCTTCGCTTCACCTCGGAAGTTGAGCGCAACACCGCTCATCTTTACGAAAAGGTGAAGCACGTCATTCCCGAAGTGGAATGGCCGGTGTTCGCCCCGATCATCGATCGCATCAATCGCCTTAAGGCGGAAAAGAACGCTGTGATTCTGGGACATAATTATATGACCCCGGAGATCTTCCACTGCGTTTCCGACATCACCGGTGACTCGCTGGCGCTGGCTCGTAGCGCCGTCAAAACCGATGCCGACATTATTGTTATGGCCGGTGTGCACTTCATGGCCGAGACCGCGAAGATCCTTAATCCGAGCAAAAAGGTTTTGATTCCCAACAGCGGCGCCGGTTGCACGCTCGCGGAATCCATCACCGCCGAAGATGTGCGCAAGCTGAAGGCTCAATATCCGGGCGTGCCGGTGGTGACTTATGTCAACACGTCTGCCGAAGTGAAGGCAGAGTCCGACATTTGCTGCACGTCAGGCAATGCCGTGGAAATCATCGAAGGCCTTAAAGTGCCGCGTGTCATCATGCTGCCGGATGAATATCTGGCGCTGAACACCGCCAAGAAGGTGAAGACCGAAATCATCACCTGGAAGGGCCGCTGTGTGGTCCATGAAATGTTCACGCCTGCCGACATCCGCGGCATGCGCGAAACTAATCCCGGCGTTGTTGTTTTGGCGCATCCCGAGTGTTCGCCCGCCGTCGTCGCCGAAGCCGACTATGCCGGTTCAACCGCAGGCATGATCGACTATGTCGCCAAACATCGCCCGGCCAAGGTGGTCTTGGTCACTGAATGTTCGATGAGCGACAATGTCGCCGCTGAATATCCTGACCTCGATTTTGTGCGCCCCTGCAATCTGTGTCCGTTCATGAAACGCATCGAGCTCTCCAATATCCTCAACGCTTTGGAGAAGGAAGAAATCGAAGTGCACATCGACCCCGCCATTGCCGCAAAGGCGCGCATCTCGGTCGAGCGTATGCTCACCGGTTGGACACCCGGCAAGTAATCGCACAAGTCCTGTCGCGTATATGACAATTCTTGAAGCCCCGCCGCGGGCTCTTCTGGACGATATTGTAAGCCGCGCATTGGCCGAGGACCTCGGCGATGCTGGCGACATCACGACCGACTCTGTCATTCCGCCCAACCGCCAAGCCCGCGCCGTCATCGCTGCGCGTAAACCTGGCGTGATCGCGGGCCTGCCGGTCGCGATGCGGGTTTTTCAAATCGTCGATGAGACTGTCCGTCTGGCGCCTAAGTTGGCTGATGGCGCGCATGTAACGCCCGGCGACGTGCTGATTGAAATTTCAGGTCCGGCGCGATCACTTTTGAAGGCTGAGCGCGTGGCGTTGAATTTTCTTGGCCACCTTTCAGGCGTTGCGACCGCGACGGCCGATATCGCCGATGCGATCGCTCATACAAAAACAAAGGTCTGCTGCACGCGTAAGACCACGCCGGGGTTACGGGTCCTTGAAAAATACGCTGTGCGCTGCGGCGGCGGCGTGAACCACCGCATGGGCCTTTATGACGCCGTGCTCATCAAAGATAACCACATAGCCGCGGCCGGCGGTGTCGCGCAAGCCATACGCGGCGCAAAAACGAGTGCGCCGCGGGGCGTGAAGCTGGAAGTCGAAGTCGATACCCTCACGCAGTTGGATGAAGCGTTGGTAGAAGGAGTTGATCAGATCCTATTGGATAACATGGGTCCGGCACTTCTTAAGGATGCCGTTGCGCGCGTCGCGGGGCGCGCCATTACAGAAGCCTCAGGTTCAATCACCAAAGCGACGGCACCCGCTATCGCGGAATCCGGCGTCGATCTCATCTCCGTCGGATGGATCACGCATTCGGCGCCATGCCTGGACTTAGGTCTGGATTTTATCGGCTAAGCCCACGTTAGGCTTTGCGCGAACCCATAACCACCAATACCAAACCTGCCGCCACTGCAATGCCAGCTGCAATCTCGGGAATTGGGACGGTGTGCTTTTCAGAAGCGGAGAGCTGCAGGGATCCCACATCGAGGACCTTTTTGTCCGTAGTGTAAGAAAAGCGTCCAGCTGCGAAGCCAACGATGCCTATCAGCACAAGCACAATGCCGAGAATTGCCGTGCCCTTCATAGCGATCTCCTGTCTGAGCGATTAAATTCCTGAAGGTATAACGTTGGTTGCAGGCCAAAGTTGCGCTTGGGTTAGGCGGACAGCTGAACAAGACCCATAACGCCGACAACGACCAAGTAAAGCGCCACGACGTAATTGAGAAGACGCGGCATCAGAAGAATAAGGACGCCGGCGATTAAAGCGACGACGGGTTGCAAGAGAATGATGCTGGCGGTCATGAGCTGGGCCCTACTTTGATAGGAGGCGTATTTCTCTATGAGAATAACGTCACCGCTCGTGCGGTGTTCCATCACAGATGCAACTTGCAAGGTTCATACCCATTTGGACATTTATTATGTCCGCCCGCGAAAAGGCCGGAACACGCCGTTACGGGGTGCGTTCAACGTCTGAGAAACAGGCATGAATTGGTAGGTTTGCGGTGAGCGAGAATCTAAGAAACTGGATGTGGTTTTTTTCCGTCATGCTTGGCATGACGTTGGGGCCTATTCTGATAGGTTCGCTCATGATCGGTGGGGCCGTGAAAATGTACCGCCGCTATCGTGGCGCAATTGGCGACAAATTACGTTCAGCTAGTCTGCTTCACGCAGAACAGCCTTAGGCTGATCTCAAAGATCTTTCGCCATAAGATAATCTACTAAAATGTCGCCGTTCTCGCGGCCCATATGCATGCCGTCGAAATAATCATTATCGTCGCCGCCAAAATCGGCGGGCGTCAGGAATGAATGAACCGATACGTCGCGATGGCCTGCTGCCCGGATGTGCTCGACCAGGGCGTGTTGTGTATCAACGTAGGGCGTGTGCTCTTTGAAGTGCGCAATAATCTGCGGATGCAAAGGATTTGTGTGAATCGTAAGTTTGCATCCTATCTCCTCCGTCAATTGCATGAGCCTGTTGAGATAATAAAGCCGTCGCGGATGAAGATGGGTTAGCTCATTGGCCATTTGCATATGCTTGGGCCATTGGCCTGAAGACTTATCCAGAGAATAGCGCAGTTTCGGCATCGTTGCGACGTGGCGGCCGAAAAGCGTAACGACGTCGCCGCTCTTGCGGTCGTATACCAATTCTAGATCCCATGCGTTGTAACGTATCCGCATGAATTTTGTGATCGCCTGCGCCGAGAGTTCATACGTGGCTTTATCCAGTTTGATTCCGCTCTGACCGAGGCGGTCGGCTTCTTCGAGGAATGAAAAAAGCGAAGGGGCTTGCTCCAATCTGAAGTCGAGCGGAAGATGTGGCGCGAACTGAATAGGGTCGATGCCGAGAATGATATGCTTGAGCGGCTTGCGGTTGGTCTGGAGGAAGAATCGCAGCATGCAGTAAAATTCCTCCACTTTGCATCCTGCGCAAGAGAAATGGAAAGCGTTCAGACCGAATTTCAGGGCGCGCTGCGCTTGCACAAGATAGCTGCGGGAAGATCCTAAAATCAGACTATTAAACTCGCGCTCGCCCTCTAGCACGTAGTTGGCTTTAACCTGACGGTCGATTACCAGTATGAACGGCAACGTCTCGTCCTTCGGCGTGTAGCCGGACGATATAAATTTGGCGATGGCCGAGATCCCTTCAAACAGCCGCACCAGAGCGCGCGGGCATTCGACGATGATGTTCGCGCAGCGCGCTTTTACCAGTTGCGCATAGCGTACGAATTGAATGGCGTCGCCTAGTCCCTGCTCGGCGTGAAGCAAGATCGTGCCCTGAGGCAAAGGCGCACCGTCCCAGGCGGGCTGTGCGAAGGCGCGCTTACGCGATGTGAACTTTCTGAGTTTCCAGCGCCACTCATATTCTTGCCAGCCTTCTATCCATTGGCCCGTCAGCAACAACGCCCAGGCCAAGTTATAGTGGGCTTCCGCATTGTCCGATTTCAAGGAGATGGCGCGGCGATAGCATTGCTTCGCTTCCTTGGTCTCGCCGGTATCGAGCAAGGCCACACCGAGATTGGTCCAGGCATTGACGTTGCGCGGTTCCACCTCCAGCGCCGCACGAAAATGCGGAATAGCTTCCTGGGGCCGTTCTTCTTTGGTTAAGAAGGCGCCAAAATTGCTGCGGGCTTCTACATTCTTTGGGTCCAACTCTGCAGCCCGGCGCAGGTGCATTTCTGCGATTGCGCCGCGACCAAGTTGCGTGAGCGCGTTACCAAGATTAGCGTGAATCATCGCCCGGTCCGGCGCCCGCGCGAGGGCCTCGCGATAATATACGAGCGCTTCTTCGGTGCGACCTTGGGCACGCACCACAACACCGAGGTTGTTAAGGACGTCAGGATTTTCGGGCGAAAGCTCTAAGGCCTTACGCAGACTACGTTCGGCATCGGCATGGCGCACAAGCACGCGCTCCGCATTGCCCTTGGCAGCCCAGATTTCGGTGCGGCCAGGGAAAAGTTCCACACTCTCTGTCAGGACATCCGCAGCCTGACTCCAGCGGTTAAGCAAGCCCAACGCGCGCGCCAAATAAAGCCGGGGCTCGGCGGCGTGCGGCATTTGGTTGGCGGCTTCCACAAGCTGAGCGGCGGCTTGTTCGGCATCGCCCGCGCGTAAAAGGGCAAATCCCAGGCTCGTTCGATAAGCTCCGTTTTTCGGGTCCAAGGTCAGGCAATGGACGAGGAGCGGAAGAGCCCTTTGCGGCTGACCGAGGTCCACCGAGAGCAGCGCCAAGCCGTGGAGCGCTTCTGGGGTATTGGGCTCGACGGCGAGGACGCGCTGATAAAGCGTGGACGCCTCGGTCAGGCGTCCGGCGCGGTGTAAAGCAGCCGCCTGGTCGAGATCAGGTGTTGGGGACGGCGGCGTCATGGTGCAGAATCAAGATATGTCATATCCCACAGCATGCCGAATATGATGGACGAAGGCGAGATTATCGACGGGCTTTTGGGCGACGCCGAAGCAGCTTTGGCGCGCGGGTCTATCGGCAAGGCGACGGCGCTTTACAACGGCATCCTACGATTTATGCCTGAACACACCGTAGCTTTGCGCCAATTGGCGGCGATAGAGGTCAATAACGGCGAGCCGGCGGCAGCTTTGGAATATTTCGAACGGGCCCGCCAAGTGCAACCCCCGGACGCCGATATCTATCATGGCATTGCCACAGCGTTACGTCTGATGGGACATAACGCCGAAGCCGAACTGGCGCTCAAAACCGCGCTCAGAATTGATCCTTCCCATAGCCCGTCGCTTTATGATTTCGCCGTGATGCTGCAACAACGCGGCGATCTTGCCGCCGCCAGCGCGATTTATCTCGACTTGGCGGCTCAAGGCGCTGCCCGCTTCGATGCGACTTTCAATCGCGGCGTGACGCTCTATCGCATGGGCAACTTGCTGGCTGCTGAACGCTGGTTCCATGCCGCCGCGCAGATCGATCCCACGTCACCCAAGCCCGTCATCAACCTCGGTATGATTTATCGCAACTGGGGTTTTGTGAAAGAGGCGGTCGCATGCCAGGAAAATGCGGTGGCGCTAGCTCCCACCAATGCCGAAGCCCACTGGAATCTAGCGAACGCGCTTTTGGTTTCGGGCGATTTCAAGCGCGGTTTTGTGGAATATGAATGGCGTTTTAAACGCTCCGACCGTCCCGAGCGGCCGGCGGCCCTACCCCTCAATGTAGCGCGGTGGGGCGGCGAACCATTGGACGGTAAAACAATCCTCGTCACGCTTGAGCAAGGCATGGGCGACGCTATTCACTTTGTGCGTCTTGCGTCGGATGTGGCGGCGCGCGGTGGCCGGGTTGTCATGGAATGCGTGCAACCCCTCTTGAGTCTGTTGACGACTGCGCCTGGGGTCGCCGCGACGGTCGCGCCGGGAACGCAGGTTCCCGAGGCGGCTTGTTATGCACCGCTTATGAGCTTGCCGTATCTTTTGGGCACGACGCTTGAGACTGTTCCAGCGAATGTCCCCTATCTCCAAGTCCCAGCAGGCGTGCCGGTCCCGCGCTTAAACGGAAAAGGCCTGCGCGTAGGCCTTGTTTGGCGCGGCAACCCGCAACATGAAAACGACCGCAACCGCTCGGCGTCGTTGAAGTTATTAGAGCCTCTGTTAAAAGTTGCCGGCGTATCGTTCTTCAGCCTTCAATTGGGCGAAAGCGCAGCCGAATGCCAAACACCGCCTTGGGCGGATCGTGTGACCGATCTTTCGCCGCTGTTGACGGATTTCGCGCAAACCGCTGCCGTCGTGCAGGCCTTGGATCTCGTTATTTCCGTCGATACTGCTGTCGCGCACCTGGCGGGAGCGTTGGCAAAGCCGGTATGGGTTTTAATTCCCTTGGGTAACGATTGGCGCTGGCTGCACGGGCGTGACGATACGCCGTGGTATCCGACCATGCGACTCTTCCGCCAGCAGCGCGAGCGCAAGTGGCGTGCAGCGATTAACGCCATGAAATGCCTGCTCATAGAATTTTCGGAGAAACGCGAAGCGTGACGGCAACATAAGAGTCTTCTAGCATACGGCCTAACCGCCATGCAGATGCTGAACGGATAGTGATTTGAGCGACGATATCCCGATCATATTTGCCGAAGATATTCTAAGCACGGATCGTAAAACGCCCGTGGCCGTATTCCTTTCCGCGGCATCGACCTCGCAAATGCAGCAGTACGCCACAGGCGGATGGCGGGTCTTGGCGGCGCCTGGATTTAAGTCGAGCATTGAGATCGATCTTGCAAAAGTTCCCGCGTCAATCTGCGGTGAGGACGATCCCGCGAATTGCACGTTGCTGTCCTGCGAAGTGACGCTGTTGCCGAATGATGCCGGTGCGCGGATCAGCAGATGGAAGCCTACGGTTGTGAAATTCAACAGCGCTTTTTACGATGTCGCCGATGCCACGGCTCTTGCGTCATCACTGGCGAATATGGGTTACACCGTGCTCGGTGCTCATTGGCGTGACGACAACAGTTTTGCAATTCGCAGCCTCACCAACATCAATCACATATCGGCATTTCCGGCACCGGAATGGGATCGCATGAGCCTGATCGGTATACGCGATCCGGCGCGTGCCGAAGGCTTAGTGAAAATTGCACGGCTGTATGTGGGCGAAGAGAAGCGTATCGCCGACCTGCGTGTGGCCAACGCGCTCCGCAACGACCACATTGCCCGCCTTGAAGAGGCGCTTGCGGTTCACCAGGACTCCGAGGTCTTTAAATTACGGCGGAGTTGAGCTTCTTGCGCAGTGCCGCCAGCAGAAGATCGCCGACATGCTGGCCAATTCCGCTCTCCTGCAGATGCGCGTATTTAGTCACATCGAGTACGGCTTCGCACATTTCGCGGCGCAGGCTGTGGTCCTGCAAAAGCCGCGTAACCACGGTAACGTAGTCTTCGGTTGAACGGGTGACCAACACATCTAATCCGATCTCTCGCAAAAGTGCTGCGCTTTGCCGACAGCGGGCGGTGTTGCCTTCGCGCACAACCGGCGGGCATCCCATGCTGAGCGGGTCCATAAGCGAGACCGCGCCCGAATAGGGAAAGCTGTCGAGGTAAAGATCGGCGAGTTTCAACACGCCGAGGATCGGTGCGCGGTTGTGTTGGGCCTCCAGAACATGCAGCCGGTCAACGGTGACGCCGCGCTCGGCGAAGCGTTCCTGCACAAACCGCAAGAAGCCATCTTTGTGCGG
>CAITZE010000015.1 GCA_903896775.1 uncultured bacterium | reverse complement strand
TGTCGAGCCCGACATGGATATTGTCCTGCACGAAAGTTTCAGCCGGGGTTGTGGCGGCGGCGGCGGGCGCCATGCCGGCAAAGATCAGGCCGAGCGCCAGCAAGGCCGGGCGCAGGATCATATTCATGGTCATCTTCGAACCCATTGTCTTTCTCTATCCAGGCAGGGTTCCCGCTGCGTATGGCAAGTTAATGGCACAAACAGGCTGTTTTTCTATGAACGGCTCAGAAATCCGGAAGATCCTGGGCCGCGGCCGGGCGGCCGTTGCGAATCTCATTGTCCCGCAGCTGACGATACAGGCTGCGCAGGGAGCCATAATAGTCCACCGAGCTTCTCTGGATACCCTGAATTGTTTGATAGGTGGCGGCCCGCAGGTCCAGAACGGTGAAATATTCCCGCCCCGCCGACCACCATAAATGCTGCTTGAGCGGGATAAAATTGGTCGGGTCGATCACCGTGTCGATCGCCAGGCCCGCCGCATCGCGCGGATTGGATGGCCCCAGGAAGGGCAGGATCAGGTAAGGCCCTTCGCCCGCCCCCCACACCGCCAGGGTCTGACCGAAATCCTCGCCATGGCCGGGAATCCCCATCTTCTGGGCGGGGTCAAAAAAACCGGCCAGCCCCAAGGTGCTGTTGATCAGGAAACGCGCCGCAGACTGGCTGCCGCGGGTCACTTCGCCCTGCAGCAGGTCGTTCACAAAAATGGTGGGCAGGCTGAGATTGCCCAGGAAATTATGCACCCCGCGCCGCCCGCCGTCCGGCACCAGGAAGAAATAAACGCCGACAGTGGGCACGACGATATAGCGGTCGATCTTGCCGTTCAGGATCAGGGTCTGGCGGTTGGTCTGCTCGTAGGGGTCGTTGGCGGCCAGGGCCTCGGGCGAGGGTGGTGTGGCGGCGCAGCCAGCCAGAAGCAGGCTACAGCCCCCCAAAATCAGCGCCTTGAGCGCGCGCATAATCTGCCCATTTCGCCGGTTTTCGGGCGCGGTTTTCGGTTTTTTTGCCCCGTCTGTCCATAGCCCTTGTCACCCCGGCCCCCCGAAGCATATAAAGATATGCTTATATGTAAAATGGAGCCGGAGTGGTCGAGGAAGGCATCGCCAAGGGCAGTATCGAAGGGCTGGTCGCCATGCTGCGCGCCGCCGGCGATCCCACCCGGCTGCGCCTGCTGCTGCTCCTGCGGGAAGCCGAACTGGCGGTCAGCGAATTGATCGAAATTGTCGGCCAATCCCAGCCTCGCGTCTCGCGCCATCTCAAATTGCTGGGCGAGGCGGGGCTGCTGGAGCGTTTCAAGGAAGGCAGCTGGGTATTTTATCGCGCCGCCGACCGGGGCAAGGGCGCCGAACTGGGCCGGGCGCTGGCGGCGCTGGCCGATTCCGGCCTGATCGAAACCGACCGGGCGCGGCTGGTGCATGTGCGCGAGGCGCGGGCCGCTGCCGCCGCCGCCTATTTCAAGACCAATGCCGCCGAGTGGGAACGCATCCGCGCTCTGCATGCGCCGGAAAAAGATGTGGA
>CAITZE010000014.1 GCA_903896775.1 uncultured bacterium | reverse complement strand
CGGAATGGCAGGAACGCCCGCCGCCGGCCCCGCCCGGCAGCTATCCCATCACGCCCGATGAAAGCGAAGCGCGTCTCGCGGAGTTACTTGGGCCCGGCGCCGAAACACGCGAAGTGCAGCGCTCTTACGCGCGTTCTGTTACCGCCGCCTTCCAGCCGCGCCCCGCGCCCGAGCAACCGTTACTCGTGCTCGCTGAAGCCGGGACCGGCACCGGCAAAACCCTAGGCTATGTCGCACCGGCAAGTTTGTGGGCGCAACGCAATGAAGGTGCCGTATGGCTGGCGACCTTCACCCGCAATCTTCAACGCCAGCTGGATCAAGAGCTGGACCGGCTTTATCCCGATGCCGACGAGAAGAAACGCAAAGTCGTGATCCGCAAAGGCCGCGAGAACTATCTCTGCCTTTTGAATTACGAGGATGCCGTCAACCGCTTGCAGACGCAGCCCGGCGATGCTGTTGCCTTAGGGCTTCTCGCGCGTTGGGCTGGGGCCACGCGCGGCGGCGATATGATCGGCGGCGATCTGCCCGGCTGGCTGCCGGAGATTCTGGGCCGCGAGAAAACGCTGGGTCTGGCCGACCGGCGCGGCGAGTGCATCTACGCCGCCTGTCCCCATTACCAGAAGTGTTTCATCGAACGTACGGTGCGCCGCGCACGCCATGCCGAGATCGTTGTCGCCAATCACGCGCTGGTGATGGTGCAAGCTGCATTGGGTGGCATGGACGACAATGTGCGCCCGACGCGTTACGTTTTCGACGAGGGCCACCATATTTTCGAGGCAGCGGATTCCGCTTTCTCAGCGCATCTGAGCGGTCTTGAAGCCGCCGACTTGCGGCGTTGGCTGCTAGGCGCGGAAGGCACCGGCATCAAAAGCCGCGCGCGCGGCTTGAAGAAACGCGCCGAAGACCTCATCGCCATGGGTGTTGCGGAAGGTGCCACCGGCGACGGCGGACTTGCCATCGCGCTTGATGAAACGCTGCACGGGGCGCGGGCCTTGCCGAGCCAAGGCTGGCGCAACCGCATCAAAGACGGCGCGCCCAACGGGCCCACCGAAATCTTCCTCAGCCTTGTACGACAACAAGTCATGGCGCGGGCCGACAACGGCTCGCCCTATTCGCTGGAAGCCGAAACCGCACCGCTGATCGACGGCGTGGCCGAAGCCGCCAAAAGCCTCGACACCGCGCTTGCCCGCCTTGAGCAACCCTTGAAGCGGTTAATCGCTGGATTAGGCCGTAAGCTCGCGACCGAAGCTTCTGAGCTGGATACCGCGAGCCGCATCCGCATCGAGGCTTTGATGCGGACACTGGAGCGCCGCGGCACCATCCCAATCTCCGCCTGGCGCGCGATGCTGGGCTCGCTGGGGAATGAAACGCCGCAGGAGTTCGTCGATTGGTTCTCCGTCGAGCGCGCCGACGGTCACGATGTCGATGTGGGTTTGTTCCGGCACTGGATCGATCCCACGCTGCCTTTCGCGCGCGCGCTGGCCGATCACACCCACGGCATGGTCGTGACATCTGCGACTTTGCTGAACGGCGAAGAAGATCAAGCCGCCGACTGGGCCAATGCCGAGGCGCGCGTCGGCGCTTTGCATCTGGCGCCGCCTGTTGAGCGGACATCATTGGTCTCGCCGTTCAACTATACCGACCGCACCAAAGTCATTGTCGTTACCGATGTGAGGAAAGACGATTTGGCGCAAGTCGCTGCGGCCTACCGCGAATTGTTCCTGGCCGCCCACGGCGGCGCGCTGGGTCTTTTCACCGCTATCGCGCGACTGCGCGAAGTGCACCGCCAGATCGCACCGGCTTTGGATGAGGCCGGCCTGCCGCTCTACGCCCAGCATGTGGACGCCATGGATATCTCGACCCTGGTCGACATCTTCCGCGCCGAGGAAGACGCGTGTTTGCTCGGCACCGATGCCGTGCGCGAAGGCGTCGATGTGCCGGGGCGCTCATTGCGCTTGGTGGTCTTCGACCGCGTGCCATGGCCGCGCCCGGACATCCTGCATAAAGCCCGGCGCGCCGCCTTCGGCAAGAAAGGCTACGACGACGCCGTGACGCGTCTGCGCCTCAAGCAAGCCTTTGGCCGCCTGATCCGCCGCGCCACCGACCGCGGTGTATTCGTGTTGCTGGACCCGATGATGCCATCACGTCTCAAAGGCGCCTTCCCGCCCGGCGTCGAGTATTTACGCATCGGGCTGAAAGACGCCGTCGAGGAAGTGAAGAAGTTCCTTACTTAACCGATTTCTCGACCGGCCGTTCCATCGCCACGCCGGTTTCCAGATAGCTCTTCAAGCTGGACAGAATCTGCGGCCAGCCGTTGCTGACGCCTGCGATCAGTTTCGAGTTCTCGAATTCGTGCTCATGGGTGATCGTCAACTTGACCGTGCCAATCGCCTGCACGATCTCCATGGTGCAGCGGCCATACCCCTCTGCATTCAATTCCGGCATCCACTCGTTCCGCCATTTAATCACCAGCTTGTGCGGCGGATCGGATTCCAGGATCTCGCCGGAATCGAAAGTCTTGCCGGAGTCAGCGCCCACCATTTTCCATGGCGCGCCCTTCTTGTAGGTCGACTCCTGGATCGTGCCGAAGAAATAGATCTTCTGGAATTCGGGCTTGGTCAGCGCATCCCACAGCTTTTGCGGCGTCGTCTTGATGAACGTGACGTAGACAAACTTGCTTTTCATGTCGGCACTCATTTGTCGTCCTCCAATATTTTCTTCAGCTGCG
>CAITZE010000013.1 GCA_903896775.1 uncultured bacterium | reverse complement strand
CATCCATCAGTTCGTTGGAGAGGCGATCAACCATCGTCGCTTCGTTACGGCCGCGCGAGTTGGAAACCAACCAGCGGAACGCCAGCGCTTGACGGCGCTCGGGACGAACTTCGACAGGCACCTGATAGGTGGCGCCACCGACACGGCGTGAACGCACCTCAACAGTGGGCTTCACGTTTTCAATCGCGTCATGGAACACTTTGAGAGCATCCTGGCCGCCCTTCTTGGCGATGCGATCCAGCGCGCCGTATACGATGCGCTCGGAAACACCCTTCTTGCCGTGCTCCATGATGGAGTTGATGAACTTCGCGAGTACGGTATCGCCAAACTTGGCGTCCGGAAGAACTTCGCGCTTATCAGCTGAACGACGACGTGACATGCAAATCCTCGCTTATTTCGGACGCTTCGCGCCGTATTTCGAACGACGCTGACGGCGATCGCCGACACCTTGTGTATCGAGCGTGCCGCGGATGATGTGATAGCGCACGCCGGGCAAATCTTTCACGCGGCCGCCACGGATCATGACGACGGAGTGTTCCTGAAGGTTGTGGCCTTCACCCGGAATGTAGCTGGTGACTTCGAAGCCGTTGGTGAGCTTCACGCGCGCGACTTTACGCAGCGCGGAGTTCGGTTTCTTCGGCGTGGTCGTGTAGACGCGCGTGCAAACGCCGCGCTTTTGCGGGCAGCTGTTCAGCGCAGGCACTTTATTGCGGTGCGCCGGAACTTGGCGGCCCTTGCGGACCATCTGGTTGATTGTCGGCATCGTCAGTTAGACCTTTTTGCTCGAATCGCCTGTGGTTAGCTCAACTCGTATCGTCATCCCGGCACAGTCCTGCGACAGTTTTCACTGCGCGACTCACCCGAGACGTGAAAAACCGAAAACAAGGCCGTTTCCGAGCCTGTTGTCGGTTCCGAAATTCAACCCCGAAGGGCTGTTATATATTTTGCTTGTTCGACTGCTATCCTCGTCTAGAGCGCCTGCAATCATGCATCGGCTCTACCGCGGGACGCCTTCTAGAACGGCGCGGAATATACGTACGGCCCCCTACCCCGTCAAGCGCCGAATATCCGCTATTTTACGGGCTTTTCTGCATGTTCGAGCAAACGTATGCAAGAAAACACGCGGCTTTTGCACCGAGAATCAAAAAGGGGAGCCATAGCTCCCCTTCAAGATTCGGCACACTATATATAGTGTTGACTTACTCCGCCGGCGTCTGCGCTGCCTGTTTAGCAGCATTTCCGCTGTCCGCCGCAGGCAAAGCCTCGGGCGTTTTGGCTGATTGCAGCTCGATATCCCGCGTTGCCGCCAGGGACTTCAGGCGATTCATCAGAGCGCCGGTACCCGCCGGGATGAGGCGGCCAACGATGACGTTCTCCTTGAGGCCGACCAAACTGTCTACTTTGCCCGTGACCGCCGCTTCCGTAAGGACTCGAGTGGTCTCCTGGAAGGAGGCCGCCGAGACGAAGGACTGGGTCTGCAAGCTGGCTTTGGTGATGCCCTGGAGCACCGGCAAAGCGCGCGCCTGACGGCCGCCTTCGGCCTTCACTTTGAGGTTCTCGGCATCGAACTCCAGTTTGTCGGGCAGTTCGCCCACCAGGAAGGTGGTATCGCCACCGTCCACAACTTCGACCTTCTGCAGCATCTGACGCACGATCACTTCGATATGCTTATCGTTGATCTTCACGCCTTGCAGACGATAGACGTCCTGGATTTCTTTGATGAGGTAGTAAGCCAAGGCCTCGACACCCATGACGCGCAGGATGGCGTGCGGCACCGGGTTGCCATCCATGAGAGCGTCGCCCTTGCGGACGTAATCGCCTTCCTGAACCGCGAGGTGCTTGCCTTTCGGCACCAAGTACTCGACAGGCGTGCCCTTCTCCGGCTTCACGACGATACGGCGCTTGGACTTGTAGTCCTTGCCGAATTCGACGCGGCCTTCGATCTCCGCGATGATCGCGTGATCCTTGGGCTTGCGGGCTTCGAACAACTCGGCCACACGCGGCAGACCGCCGGTGATGTCGCGGGTCTTCGACGACTCGCGCGGGATACGTGCGAGCACGTCGCCGGCGTGAACCTTCTGGCCGTTCTCGACCGACAGCACCGCATCGACGCTGAGGAAGTAACGCGCTTCCATGCCGTTATCGAGGGTGATGACCTTCCCGCCCTGCTCGATCGGCTTGTCGCGCAAGGTGATGCGCGGCTTCAGATCGGAGCCCTTGGGCTGTTGCTTCCAGTCGACGACGACTTTGGACGCGATGCCGGTAGCTTCGTCCAAGGTTTCGCGGACGGATACGCCTTCGACCAGGTCCATATAATGCACGATACCGGACTTCTCGGTGACGATCGGTAAGGTGTACGGATCCCATTCCGCCATCTTCTGGTTCTTGGTGACCTGTTGCTTGTCGTCGACAAACAGCTTGGCGCCGTACGGAATACGGTGACGAGCTTTTTCACGGCCTTGCGCGTCTTCCAAGATCAGTTCGCAGTTACGCGACATCAGAACGCTGATCTTGTCGTTGTTCT
>CAITZE010000012.1 GCA_903896775.1 uncultured bacterium | reverse complement strand
TGCCGGTTCACGTTTCACGGCGAGGGCTTATACAAGGTGCGGGCTTAGCGGCGCTGCCGGTCGCGGCACCTGCGCTCGGCGCCGCCGCGCTCGATCCGAAGGATACATCTGCGCGCACACCGATCCGCCTTCATCTCAATGAAAATCCATATGGCCCTTCCGACCACGCCAAGCTCGCCATGCAAGGGGCTCTCGACGAAGGCTGGGCCTACGACAACGAAGATCATACCGCACTGCGTCGTACGATCGCGGCCAAAGAAGGTTTAAAACCTGAGAACGTATTCATCTGCGAAGGTTCTACGGAAACCCTCAAACTTGCCGGACTTATTTTTGCTGGCGGCAAGGAAATGGTTGCGGGACTGCCGACATTTCTATCCATGCCGCAATATGCTGGGCGCAGCGCCGGTGAGGTTCGCTGGGTAAACGTCGATGCCGAACGGCGTCTCGATTTGAATGGCATGGAAGCACAGGTCACAGCCAAGACCGGCGCGGTTTATATTTGTAATCCGAATAACCCGACCGGCACGGTCGTCAACCCGCAGCGCTTGCGCAGCTTTATCGAAACGGTATCGAAGCGCACACTGGTATTAGTAGATGAAGCCTATATCGATCTTTGCGACGATCCCGATCGCACAACGGCGGTCGATCAAGTGAAGCAGGGGCGCAATGTTCTGATCTCGCGTACCTTCTCGAAAATCCATGGGCTCGCCGGTTTGCGCATTGGTTACGGTCTAGGGCGACCCGATGTCATTCGCCGTCTCGAAGAACGGCGCATCTCGATCCCCAACCGTATGGGTTTAAAGGCGGCCATCGCCAGCTATCAAGATAACGAGTTTCTCGATTATAGCCGCTCCATGGTGCGCGGTTGCGTCGCGTACACCTGTGATTTCTTCAAGACCATGAAGATTCCTTTCGTGCCAACGGAGGCCAACTTCGTGATGTTCGACACAGGCGGGCGGAGTGTCGACTTCGCCCTCTACATGCGTGAGAAAAACATCTACGTGAATCCACTCACGGAACCCTTCGAGAACTGGGTCCGTGTCAGCATGGGGCGCATGGAACACATGGAAGCCTTCACCGTGGCGGCGCGCGGCTTCTTTAAAAAGACCTGACGGGCTAGGTAATCCGCCGTTTTTAACCGCAATTTGACGTAAGCCTTTGGCGAGTTTAGATTTTTAAGCATACTTCACAGCATCCGGCGAGCGCCGGTAAAGGCAAACGGTGGCAAAAAGCACACGTCGGCATCCCGACTTGGTCCTCCTTCAGGTGGTTGAAGGCGAAGGATTTGGCTTTACATATTTGTCGCCCGAGGATTTCGACTACGCCGCTGATCACTTCATGTTGCCGGCGGTTAAGTTTGCGGAAGCCGATGTGAGCGATCCAGAGCAGCGCCGCGAACTCGCCTATGATTTTCTCTGGCGGTATTTCAGCAAGCCGCAGCGCAAAGGCTATTTCCGCGAGAACGTGCGTTGGATCGCGGCAGCGGCTGTACGCGAAAAATTTTTCAAGGAAGCGGAAGCGGGCAAAATGCCGCGCGTCGTGATCATCGAACGCAAGAGCGGAGAGGACGGAGGCATCGTCATCCGCGATGCTCGTGAATATCTCGACCATCCTGGCTATCCCTTGGCGCTCATTGTCGGCAAGGCATCAGCGGGCGGCGGCTCCGCGCATTTTTTCGCGAGCCGCGCGGCTTATGAGAAAGTTGGCGCAAGCACGCCTAATCAGGAAATGTGGTTGCCGCAAATTGTCTTCAGGCTTTACGCGGAGACGCCGTCCGTCGTCATGGGAATCCCGAAGCCCGGCAAAAAGGGCGATATGGGCGTGGAGTGCATGGCGCTCGCCTTCGGTGAACGCGCAAAACTGGTGGAACGTAAAGCGGGCTAGACCGCGTCCGTTTCCAGATTGACCTTCGAACGGATATCCGGCGCAGCAATGCCTTTCGCCAACACCAGCTTGATCAGCATGGCATCGAAGCTTTCCTCCTGACCCTGCGCAATGACAGCGTCAAAACGCGCCTCGCGTTCTGCGCGCACGGAGGCTCCCCACAAAGCTTCGGTTTCTGCGGGCCCTAAGACACAAAAAGAAATCAACGCGCCGGCTTCGCGCATGGCCTGGTCGACGATGCTCGACCGGCCATCGCTCGCTTCCATAACGAGCGCCCATTTATAAATCGCGAAGCGCATACCATCGTCGATATAGGCCGGGTTGACCTCCAGGTCTGTCAGCGTACGGTCTAGCAGCTGCAAGGCCGAGCGCCGCTTGCTGCCGAAACCGAGAAAATCAAAAAAGCCCAAAGCCATGTATCTGGAGCCGCGCCATTTTATGTGACTTGAGGTAAGATAGGTTGTGTTCCAGCTTTGCGCGAGGTCAAGTTTATGACGGCTAAAGTTCCTCCAAAGGGCACTCCCGCGCGCAATGCGCCGCAATTGCCGCCGGCACAAGTGTGCGAGAAGTGTGAAGCCGAGTTCCGTTGGGAACCCAGCGATCCTTTGGAAAAGGGTTCAGCGCTGGTCTTGCGCCTGTCTAAACCCTCCGACGAATGCGACTGCGGGTACGGCAGTGTTCCGCCCCGCCTCGAGATATAAAGTTAGCGGCGATTTATCGTGAGCGGGTCCGTAGAAGCACCTGACTGGTCGACAATCCCCGCGCCACACGACGACGGCGCTGCAAAACATTTAACGGGCGCCAAAATGGCGTCGTTGCCGCTTCCGGCAACCGATGGGCGGCAGATCGACCTTTCGCACCTGCCGGGGCGGGTTGTCGTATATTCTTATCCGCGCACCGGTCGGCCCGGCACACAAAACTTTGAAGGGTGGGACATGATCCCCGGGGCGCGCGGTTGTACGCCGCAGTCATGCGCTTTCCGAGATCATTTTGCTGAGCTCAAAAAGTTAGGCGTCCAAGACGTGTTCGGTCTCTCGACACAGGGCACTGAATATCAACGCGAGGCTGCCGAGCGATTGCATTTGCCTTTCGCGATATTGTCCGACGAAGATTTGAAATTAACGCGGGCGATGAATTTACCGACCTTCGAAGCTGGCGGGACACTGCTGAAGCGTTTTACGCTTGTCATCAAAGACGGTGTTATCGAGAAAGTCTTCTATCCGGTGTTTCCGCCCGACCGTAACGCGGGCGATGTGATTGACTGGCTTAAACGCAACCCTGCCTAAAAGCGCGAGAGTCCTAAGCCGTCCATATCGATCTCCGGCGTGCGACCGGCGATCAGATCGGCGATGATGCGCCCCGAGCCGCACGCCATCGTCCACCCTAAGGTACCGTGACCCGTGTTGATGAACAGATTGGCGTAGGGCGTTGCGCCTAGAATCGGCACAGAATCCGGCGTTGCTGGGCGCAGGCCGCACCACGGGTGAAGCGCGCTATAGGACGATGCGGCAGGGAACAAGCTTTTGGCGTTGCGCACTAACGGTTCCACGCGCGTCGGATCAAGTGAGGTGTTCCACCCTGCCAACTCCGCAGTTCCCGCCACACGCAGTTTGTTGCCGAGGCGCGAGAACACCATGAAATTGGTCTCATCCGTTACGCTGACGGTTGGTGCACCGGCGGGGTTCTCGACTTCGACAGTGATGGAATAGCCTTTTGCAGGGTAAACCGGCAGATGAAGACCGAGGTCGCGGGCGAAGTGGGGGCTATAGCTGCCGAGCGCCAGCACGAAAGCATCGGCTTCTTCGTCGCCGCTATCGGTGATGACACGCGTGACGCGCCCGTGGAGAGGCTCAATGCGCTTGATTGTCACGTTGTTGCGAAACACCACGCCGCGCGCAGCGGCGAGTTTTGCCAGTTCAGTCGTGAACTTCTGCGCGTCGCCGCTTTCATCTTCGGAACTGAGTAGTCCGCCAACGAGATCGCTCTTGGCGACATGCGCGAGCGCGGGTTCAACGCGTACGCATTCATCGGGCGTAAGGACGTCCTGCGGGAGGCCAAGTGCTGCGAGTTGTGCTCCTGTCGCCCGGCCCTCAGCGAATTCGTCGGCGGTACGGTAGATATGCAGAATGCCTTGCGTGAGTTGATCGTATTGAATGTTGGTGCGTTGCCGCAGCGCTTTCAATACGGCGCGGCTGTAGAGGGCCACGCGCAGTGTGCGCTCCATGTTGGTGCGTAACCGGTCTGGCGTACAATTGCGCAGGAACTTGAGACCCCAGCTCCATAGCGGTGGATCCCAGCGCCAAGGCTTGAACAGTAATGGCGCGTCAGGCTTGAACATCCACATGAAAGCCTGGCCCGGCACGTGAGGTGCTGCCCATGGCTTCGCATGGCACGCAGAAATCTGCGCGCCATTGGCGAAGCTGGTTTCAAGGCCGGGGGCAGGCTGGCGGTCGAGGACCGTGACCTGATGGCCATCCTCCGCCAGAAAATAAGCGGTGGCCGTTCCAACTACACCGGCGCCCAGCACAAGAACCTTCACGGATGCGGGCCTGTGGCAGGAGATGGATTTTTGCGCGTCTGGATCATGGGACCAAGGTATAGTCGGCGGTGAGAATTCGCTAGGGGAACGCTTGCATATGAGCTCTGCGATTATTCCACCTGACCATGCCGTATTATCGGTGGCTGAAATGTACGCCGCCGATAAAGCCGCCGGTGTGGCCAGCCTCGATCTGATGGAGGCAGCTGGCGCGGCGGTTGCTCGTATCGTTCAAGCGCGTTGGAAGCCGCAGCCGGTCGCTGTGCTGTGTGGTCCGGGGAATAACGGTGGCGACGGTTTTGTCGTGGCGCGACTTTTGGCAGAAGCGGGCTGGGATGTGCGTTTGGCGCTTCTCGGACCAGTTGTGGAATTGGCCGGTGATGCCGCCGTGAATGCAAAACGATGGACAGGCAAAATGCTGCCTTTCACGCCAGATTTTCTCGATGGCACGCCGCTCGTGATTGATGCGATTTTTGGCGCAGGGCTCAACCGGGCGTTAAGCGGTGCAGCGCGCGCGGTCATTGAACGCATCAACACCGAAAAGCTCACTTGCGTCGCGGTAGACATACCGAGCGGTATCGCCGGCGATACGGGATTGTTGCTTGGCCCTGACGGCCTCGCGCCGCATTGTGCGGCCACGGTCACATTCTTCCGCCGCAAGCCCGGGCCTTTGCTTTACCCAGGGCGAGAGTTTTGTGGCGATGTGACCATCGCCGACATCGGTATCCCCACGCGTGTCTTAGAGACGATCGCGCCAAAGACGGCGCATAACACAGCGGGTTTGTGGACACTGCCGTCGCTGCGATGGAGCGACCACAAATATTCGCGCGGCCACGCTGTCGTGGCGGGTGGAGCTGCTATGACGGGAGCCGCCAGACTTGCGGCACGTGGGGCGCGCCGCGCCGGTGCAGGGCTGCTCACGCTTGCTGTGCCGACATCGTCTGTCGCGATTTATGCTGCCGATGCGCCGGGAGCTTTTGTGCAGCCGGTCGATACCGGCCTCGATCTTGATGCAGTCCTTGCGGATCCCCGGCGCAATGCGGTGCTGATCGGCCCGGGATATGGCGTCGGTACTGAAACCATCGTGCGGGTGTTGCAGATTTTGGCGACCGACCGCCCCGTCGTGCTTGATGCTGACGCGCTCACAAGCTTTCAGGATGACCCCCAGCAACTCTTCACTGCCATCAAGCGGCGAACAGCGCCGGTGGTCATGACGCCGCATCAGGGCGAGTACAACCGCCTCTTCAAAGATAGCGCTGCGGATAAATTATCGCAGGCGCGGGCAGGGGCTTCCATCAGCGGTGCAGTGGTTGTCTTGAAGGGTGCGGACACTGTGGCTGCCGCGCCTGACGGCCGCGCCGCTATCGCCGACAATGCGCCGCCATGGCTGGCAACCGGCGGTTCCGGCGACGTTTTAGCGGGCTTTGTCCTGGGACTTTTGGCCCAAGGCATGCAGGCCTGGCAGGCTGCGTGCGCTGCGGTATGGCTACATGGTGCCTGTGGAAGCGTCTTGGGCCCGGGTTTGATCGCCGAAGACCTTCCGGAAGCTCTACCCAAGGTCCTGAAATCCCTATAGATATCCCCCGCCGCTAATATCGGGGTCAAACCAGGGTCATTGGACTTGATCCGGGCGGTGGTTATTGGCTATCTACCGCATCCTTTTTTAGGTGCGCGGTTTTTCGGCTGGGAGCGAGAAAGGCTGAAGAAGCGGCGTGCCCGCAGTCTTCGGCGGGTGTGGTGGAACTGGTAGACACGCGAGGTTTAGGTCCTCGTGTCCGTAAAAGGACGTAGGGGTTCAACTCCCTTCACCCGCACCAAGTCCGCAACCGCGCCGAAGCGACGAACGAAACAGTTTTAACGATCAACACGGGATTACGAGTTTTTCATGCAAGTCATCGACAAAAGCACCGACGGTCTGACCCGCGAATTCAATGTCGTGATCCCGGCGACCTCTATCGAAGCCCGCGTGGTCTCGCGCTTGAACGAAGTTGGTCAGCAGGTTCGCATGCCGGGCTTCCGTCCGGGCAAAGTTCCCATGAAGCTTTTGAAGTCCCGTTACGGCGAGTCCGTGCGCGGTGAAATCCTCGAGAGCACCATCAACGAGTCCACCCAAGCGGCGCTGACCGAAAAGGCTTTAAAGCCGGCCATGCAGCCCAAGGTCGAACTCGTGAGCTTTGAAGACGGCAAAGGCCTCGAATTCTCGGTGAAGATTGAAGTGCTACCGGAAATCGAAGCCGCAGATTTGGCTGGCATCGCATTGACCCGTCCGGTTGCGGCTGTGACCGATGAAGAAATGGAAAAGGCGCAGAATGATTTCCTGAAAAGCCGCCGGACCGCCGAAAAGATCGACACAGCGCGTGGCGCTAAAAAGGGCGACGCCGTGGTTGCCGATTTTGTCGGCACCATGGACGGGGTCGAATTCCAAGGCGGTAAGGCTGAAGGCGCGACCATCGAACTGGGCGCGGGCAACTTCATTCCCGGCTTTGAAGACCAACTCATCGGCGCGAAGGCTGGCGATACTGTGACTGTAAAAGTCACGTTCCCCGAAGAATACGGCGCCAAGGAACTGGCCGGTAAACCGGCCGAGTTCAAAGTCGATGTCAAAGAACTGCGGGAATACAAGACCCCAGAGTTGAACGACGAACTCGCCAAGCAAGTCGGCGATGAAACCGCCGAAGGCCTCAAGACCCGTAGGCGGGCGTTCATCCAAGGCAGTCACGACACAGCGGCGCGTATGCGTATGAAGCGCCAACTTCTCGACATTTTGGCCGAGAACAATTCCTTCCCCGTGCCGCAAGGCATGGTCGACATCGAGTTCGACGCCATCTGGCGCCAGATGGAGCAGGTGATGAAGAGCGGCCAGCTTGATCCGGAAGATGCCGGCAAGAGCGAAGATGAGCTGAAAAAGGAATACCGCGGTATCGCCGAGCGCCGTGTGCGCTTAGGCCTGTTGCTGTCGGATATCGGCCAGAAGAACAATGTTCAGATCTCGCAAGACGATCTGACCCGCGCTTTGACCCAGGAAGCCATGCGCTATCCGGGCCAGGAACAGGCCGTGTTCGAGTATTACCAGAAGAATGCCCAGGCCCTGGAATCGCTGCGCGCGCCGATCTTCGAAGAAAAGGTGGTCGACTTCATCTTTACGCAAGCCAAGGTCACCGACGAGACCGTAAGCGTGGAAGAACTTATGCGTGATCCGGACGAAGAAGCTCCGGCTGCGGAAAGCGAAACAAAGCCCAAGAAAAAGGCCAAAGCCAAAAAGGCGTCTGATAAAGACGCCGATTAACCATCCTTACTAACGATACTCATGAGCCGTAACATAACGGCTTACGCCTCGCGCTTGCGGGGACGCATTTATCGCTTATGTTATAGGCTTGTGAGGGGCCGCCTGCGGCTTCCGAAAGGCGTCTTTCGGGGTTTCAGCCCGCAGGCCACATCAGGTGAAACATGAGAGATCGCGATCCTATGGAAGTTTACGCCAGCAGCTTGATTCCCATGGTGGTCGAACAGACCAACCGTGGCGAACGCTCCTACGATATTTATTCGCGCCTTCTGAAAGAGCGCATCATCTTCCTGACCGGCCAGGTCAATGACCAGGTAGCGTCGGTGATTTGCGCACAATTGCTGTTCCTTGAAGCCGAGAACCCCAACAAGGACATCAGCTTCTACATCAACTCGCCGGGCGGCGTGGTGACCTCGGGCTTAGCAATCTACGATACCATGCAATACATCCGCTGCGATGTGTCGACAGTTTGCACCGGTCAAGCGGCCTCCATGGGCTCCTTACTGTTGACGGCTGGCGCCAAGGGCAAGCGTTACGCGCTGCCGAATGCGCGTATCATGATCCATCAGCCATCGGGTGGGTTCCAAGGCCAGGCGGCGGATATCGAAATTCAGGCGCGCGAAATCTTGAGCCTCAGATCGCGCCTCAATCAGATTTATGTCGACCACACCGGACAGACCCTTAAGGCGATCGAAAAGGCCATGGACCGCGACAACTTCATGAGCGCCGAAGACGCGAAAACCTTTGGTCTGATCGATACCGTGGTCAAAGAACGTCCGCGTCCCGCCGACAAAGACGGCGGTCCCGGACCTCTGGCACCCAGCGGTCCCGTGGCGGTAAATCCCTCTACGACCTAACGGTGTTTCTTTCCATCAACCCGAGGTTACGAAAAACGGAGCGGGTACATCCTGGCGAAAGTCGGGAAAAAGTACCGGCTCCGCCTCGGAAGGGTCTCTATTACCTCACGAATTTGGCTTTGCCGCGCGTTTTGCATAAGACGCATAGCGGCAACGCAAAGCCAGAAGAGCGGTTCGAGGTTGTGCCCGGTGGAAAGGCTCGGTTAACATACGAAATGTAGTATTTGCACCGGGCGACCCGGCCCAACCCTTTGGTCGAACCCGGCGGAGTAAGTGAAGTGACAAAGTCGTCCAGCGGCGATTCTAAAAATACCCTGTACTGCTCGTTCTGCGGAAAGAGCCAGCATGAGGTCCGCAAGCTTATTGCCGGACCCACCGTATTCATCTGCGATGAATGCGTGGAGCTCTGCATGGACATCATTCGTGAAGAGAATAAGACCAACCTGGTCAAGTCTCGCGAAGGTGTGCCGACGCCGCGCGATATCCTGAAAGTCCTCGACGATTACGTCATCGGCCAGAACCACGCCACGCGCGTCTTGTCGGTGGCGGTGCACAATCACTACAAGCGCCTTTCCGCCTCGACCAAAAATGCCGAGGTCGAAATCTCGAAGTCCAACATCCTGCTGATCGGCCCGACGGGCTGCGGCAAGACCTTGTTGGCCCAGACGCTCGCCCGCATTCTTGACGTGCCGTTCACCATGGCCGACGCCACGACTTTGACCGAAGCCGGTTATGTCGGTGAAGATGTCGAGAACATCATCCTGAAGCTGCTGCAAGCCGCCGACTACAATGTCGAGCGCGCGCAACGCGGTATCGTGTATATCGATGAAATCGACAAAATCTCACGTAAGTCCGACAATCCGTCGATCACCCGCGACGTTTCGGGTGAAGGCGTGCAGCAGGCTTTATTGAAAATCATGGAAGGCACGGTTGCCTCGGTGCCGCCGCAAGGCGGACGCAAGCACCCGCAACAGGAATTCCTGCAGGTGGATACGACCAATATCCTGTTCATCTGCGGCGGTGCTTTCGCAGGTCTCGAAAAAATCATTGGTCAGCGTGGCCGTGGCACCTCCATTGGCTTCGGCGCCGATGTGAAGTCGTCCGACGAACGCCAGACCGGCGCGATCTTACGTGAAGTTGAACCGGAAGATTTGCTTAAGTACGGGCTGATCCCCGAGTTCGTCGGCCGCTTGCCGATCCTCGCCACTTTGGAAGATCTCGACGAAAGCGCCTTGATGGACATTCTGACGCGTCCCAAGAACGCCCTCGCCAAGCAATACCAGCGCTTGTTCGATATGGAAAACGTGCACCTGACCTTCAACGACGATGCTCTGAAAGTCGTTTCCCGCAAGGCGATTGCACGCAAAACCGGCGCGCGTGGTTTGCGTGCAATCATGGAAGGCATTCTGCTCGACACGATGTTCGACCTTCCGGGCTTGGAAGGTGTGGAGGAGGTGGTCGTGAATGGTGAGGTAGCCGAGGGACGCGCTAAGCCCTTGTATATTTACGCAGACCGCCGCGGCGAAGTGAGCGCGCCGGCTTAAATTACGGTTGCGTGTCAAGGCCTTGAACCAGCGTCCGCGTGTCCTATCTGTCATGCATAAGCTAGGCTGGCCCAGGCATCGCCGTCCCGGGACTTAACCGGTTCGGTTCGGCAACTCTAACGGGCTCACGCTCGTTAGTGCCAGGGGACCAAAGCCCCAGGCGGAGTGACTATGCAGCCGCTGTTTGAGAGACCGGCGGCTTGAAAGAGGTGTTCGGTGGATACTGCTAAAACAACATACTTCCCGGTACTGCCCTTAAGGGACATCGTTGTATTTCCGCACATGATCGTGCCCTTGTTTGTTGGGCGCGAAAAATCGGTGCGCGCCCTTGAAGACGTCATGGCGGACGATAAGCAAATCCTTCTGGTCGCTCAGAAGGACGCTTCTCAAGATGATCCGTCGTCGAAAGACATTTACGAAGTCGGCACCGTGTCGACCGTGCTGCAGCTTTTGAAACTGCCCGACGGCACCGTGAAGGTGCTTGTCGAAGGCGGCCAGCGTGCGCGCATCACCGGCTACAAAGAGAATGAATCCTTCTTCGAGGCTTCAGCCGAATTCCTTGATGAGCCCAAGGAAGAAGACAAAGAGCTGGAAGCGCTGTCGCGCTCCGTGGTGTCGCAGTTCGAGCAGTACATCAAGCTCAACAAGAAAATTCCGCCCGAAGTTTTGGTGTCGGTGAACCAGATCGAGAATGCCTCGAAGCTGGCCGATACGGTTGCCTCGCATCTGACGTTGAAGATCGCCGAAAAGCAGGAATTACTGGAAGTCAAAACCGTGTCCGAACGTTTGGAACGGATTTGCGGCTTCATGGAATCCGAAATCAGCGTGCTGCAGGTCGAGCGCCGTATCCGCAATCGG
>CAITZE010000011.1 GCA_903896775.1 uncultured bacterium | reverse complement strand
CGCAGGACCAACCGCGCGGATATCGGCGCAGGTCAGGATCAGTAACAATTTCAGACGTTCGGGCGACTGCACCACTTCGCAGAATTTGGTGATGGTCTGGGGATCGTCGAGATCGCGCTTGAAGGCCGTGTTGCTCATCAACAGATGATTGCGCACGAGCCAGCTGACGGTTTCGGTTTCTTCTGCCGTGAGGCCGAGAAGCGGGCAAAGCTCAAGAGCAACAACCGCGCCAAGATCGGAGTGATCGCCGCCGCGGCCTTTGGCGATATCGTGCAATAGAACCGATACATAAAGCGCGCGGCGCGACTGGATTTTTGAAACGACCTCAGAGGCCACCGGCAGCTCTTCCTTGAGCTTGCCTTGCTCGATGCGGTGCAGGATTCCGATGGCACGGATGGTGTGCTCGTCGGTGGTGTAGACGTGATACATGTCGTATTGCATCTGCGCCACAACGCGGCCGAAATCAGGCATAAACCTGCCGAAGACGCCGCATTCGCTCATAAGCCGGAGCGTTTGTTCGGGGCCCTTGGTCGACGTCAGAATATCCATAAAAATGCGGTTGGCTTCTTTATCACGACGTAAAGTCGAAACACGCCGCGCATGGCGCGCGATGGTGCGCAAAGCCGCCGGCTGAAAATCGAGGCCATGACCCAGCGCTATCAGGAAGATGCTGAGCAGCTTCACCGGCTCTTTGATGAACACGCCGCCGTCTTTGACGCCGATGCGCCCGCCTTCGACAATAAAGCCGTCGATGGTACGCCGGCGCAACGCCACCGGCAGCCGGAAGAGAGATTTCTTTTCGGTGCCGCTTTCTTCCAACAGCGTGCAGAAAATACGTGTGAGATCGCCCACATCGCGCGCCACCAAGAAGTAATGCTTCATGAAACGCTCGACTGCCGTCGCTCCGGCGCGGTCGACGTAGCCCAGGCGCGGCGCGAGTTCACGCTGCAGGTCGAAAGTCAGGCGATTGTCGGTACGCCCCGTGATGTAGTGAATGTGGCAGCGCACGGTCGAGAGGAAGTCGTGGGCTTTGATAAAGCGCGCGGCGGCTTCGTCATCGATGATGCCTTGGTCGGCAAGTTTGCGTGGATCGCCGACGCCGTAAATGTATTTGGCGATCCAATACAAAGTGTGAAGGTCGCGGAGGCCACCCTTGTCTTCCTTGACGTTGGGCTCCAGGCGATAACGCGAGTCACCTAACTTCGAATGACGCTCATCGCGTTCGGCGAGTTTGGCCTGAACGAACGGCGGCGCCGCGCCTTTGATGATTTCTTTTTTGAAAGTTGTGATCAGCTCTGCCGCCAACTCCTGATCGCCCCAGACCCAACGCGCGTCGAGCAGTGTTGTGCGGATGGTCATGTCCACTTTGGCTTGTTTAATATTTTCGGCGACCGAACGCACGGCGTGGCCGACCTTGATGCCCAAATCCCACAGCATGTAGAGCATGAACTCGACAAGCTGCTCGGAGAACGGCGTCGGCTTGTAGGGCAACAGAAAGAGAAGATCGACATCGGAAAGTGGTGCCAGTTCGCCGCGCCCGTAACCGCCGATAGCGACCACGCTGACACGCTCGCCCGTCGTGGGTACGCCACGGCCGACAAAATGCGCCGTGGCGGCATCGAACAGAATGCGGATCACTTGATCCATCAGGTAACTATGCGCCGCGACGGTGTCGTCGCCGCTGGCGCGATTCTTTTCAAAGCGCTCACGGATTACGGCAAAGCCCGCATGATAAGCCTCCTTTATGCCGTCCAACAGCTGCGTGCGTTTATCAGCGTCACGCCGATCTTCAGCGGCAAGTGCGTCCAAGGCCGCGCTGATCTGGCGGCGGTCGATAATCTGGCGCGGTTGGAAAACGGCGTTCACGTCAGCGTACTTCTCTTTTGGTCCGTGCTAGCGGACTTTGAAACCTTGTTCGCGAGCCTGATCGTCGGGAACATGAATGACACGCTCCTTCACGGGCTGCGTAATGACAGGAGACTTGACCGGCATCGCCGCCGGCGCAGGAGCCGACATCGTCTTTGCCAAATGGTCGATAGCGAACCGCGACTTGACCCGGGCGCTGACCACCGCCAGCAGTTCCAGGATTTTGGCCTGACCGGCGAAAACCAAGGCCAGAAGGAATGCACCGACGGCCGCTGCCAAGGCATAGTCTTCGTTGACCCAGCTGTAGCGGGAGAAGGCCAGCATAATGCCGACGGCGCTGCCGATCAGGCACAGCATGCCCATGCCCGATAATATACGTGCGAGCGCCGGGATATCGGGCTTGTCGGGATCGATCTCAAACACGTTGCGCTTCTCCTCTGGGCGATATCAGGCCCATATGCGCGGGTCGCCATTATAGCAGATTATTCCGGGGCTTATCAGTTTTGCTCGGGTCAACTTTGCTCTGGAAGTAACGCTTTGAGCCGGTAAAGCGTTTCCAGAGCCTCGCGCGGGCTTAAGGCATCGGGCGCGACGCCTGCCAGGGCAACCTCGACGGGCGACGGGCCTTTGCTGGATACGCCCGACTTGGGCCGATTTTGCGCAGCAAACAGCGGGAGATCGTCGGCCAGCTTGGTGGCAGCGCTGGCCTGATCGCCCTTCTCAAGGATTTCGAGCACTTGTTCGGCCCGGGCCACTACGGCGCCCGGCAGGCCGGCGAGACGCCCGACATGGATGCCGTAAGAGCGGTCGGCGGCACCAGGGGCCACTTCATGCAGGAACACAACGTCGTCCTGCCACTCTTTTACCCGCATGGTGTGAGGCTTGAGCTGAGCAAGACGGGACGCAAGGCCCGTCAGTTCATGATAGTGGGTGGCGAACAACGCCCGGCAGCCGTTGATGTCATGCAGGTATTCGAGGCTCGCCCAGGCGATGGAGAGGCCGTCGAAGGTGGCCGTGCCGCGGCCGATTTCATCCAAAATCACGAAAGAGCGCGATGTTGCCTGATTGAGAATGGCGGCGGTCTCGACCATCTCCACCATGAACGTCGAGCGTCCTCGTGCGAGATCGTCGGCAGCACCGACACGACTGAACAGCCGATCGATGACGCCGATATGGGCGCTACGCGCCGGCACGAAGGAGCCGGTTTGCGCCATCAAAGCCAGCAGCGCGTTCTGACGCAAGAAGGTGCTTTTGCCCGCCATATTGGGGCCGGTGATCAACCAGAGCCGCCCATCATGCGCGGCTGCCGCGTCACTGTTGAGATTACATCCGTTGGCCACAAAAGATTGCCCGGCGGCTTTCAACATACGCTCGACAACCGGATGGCGGCCTTCGGTGATCTCGAAGGCCGTGCCGGCATCCACCACAGGGCGCACATAGTCTTGGTCAACGGCAAGATGCGCGAGTGCCGTCACGACGTCGAGGGAAGCCATCGCTTGGGCGGCAAGGCCGATCTCGGTGACACGCGCTGTGATTTCTCCGATGAGATCGGCAAACAAATCCAGCTCCAGCGCTAGCGCTTTGTCGGCAGCCGAGCGGATGCGATCTTCCAGCTCGGCCAATTCGACGGTGGTGAAGCGCATGGCGTTGGCCATGCTTTGGCGGTGCATAAAAATAGCCGCAGGTCCGCCCGCTCTGATGTCTTCCATCAGGCGTTCACCCTGTTTAGCGGGCGTCTCGATGTAGTAACCGAGCACGTTGTTGTGGCGGATTTTTAAGACAGAAACGCCGCTGATATCGACGTATTTAGCCTGAAGTCCTGCGATCAACTTACGGCTTTCGTCGCGCAGGCTTTTGAGTTCGTCGAGGTTCGCGTTGTAACCCGCGGCGATAAAACCACCGTCGCGGGCGAGCAGCGGTAGCTCCTGCGACAGCGCGCGTGTTAGGCGATCTACGAGTGCATCGTGATGTCCAAGGCCCGTTAAATCAGCCGCAATCGCCGGCGGCGGCGGTAATAGGCCTTGCGCGAGTTCATTCACACCAGCGCGCAACAACGGCCCTTGTGCAAGACCATCACGTACGGCGGCGATATCGCGCGGACCGCCGCGCCCCAAGGTGATGCGCGACAAGGCGCGCTCGATATCGGGGCAAGCTTTCAGAGCATCCCGCAGGCGCTCGCGCGCGGTGGACGCGCCGACAAAAAATGCCACCGCATCAAAACGCGCATTGATCGCCGCAGGATCGGTGAGCGGCGCGCTCAATCGTGCTGCGAGTAGACGCGCGCCAGCACCGGTCACCGTGCAATCCATGACGTTCAAAAGACTGCCGTGTTTTTCGCCGCTTAAGGTTTGCGTGAGTTCGAGATTGCGCCGTGTGGCGGCGTCGATCTCCATGACCGCGCCCTGCGCCAGACGCTGCGGCGGGCTGAGCCGCGGCAGTTTGCCTTTTTGCGTAAGCTCGACGTAATCCACCAACGCACCGGCGGCGGCTGTTTCGGCACGGCTGAAAGCGCCGAAGGCATCGAGCGTGCCGACCTCGTATAATTTCTCAAGGCGCTTGCGGGCGTTGTCGGAGTCAAAACGGGGGCTTGGCAGCGGACTCAACACGCTTTTCCAACCGGCGAGCATTTCGGTGAGAGAGTCGTCTTGCAGCACTTTTTCGGACAGCAACAGCTCGCCCGGATTGAGACGCGCAAGCGCCGCGCCAAGGCTGGATTTGCTGACCGGCTGAATCTGGAAATCGCCCGTGGAAACGTCGAGCCAGGCGAGACCAAATTCGTTGGCGGCGTCGCTTTTCACCTGCGCTAGGGCCGCGAGATAGTTGTGCGCGCGAGAATCGAGCAATGCGTCTTCGGTCAGCGTACCCGGCGTAATGAGGCGCACCACATCGCGTCTGACGACGGATTTCGAGCCGCGCTTTTTCGCCTCGGCCGGATCTTCCATCTGTTCGCAGACGGCGACCTTGAAGCCACGGCGAATCAGGCGCGAAAGATAGTTTTCGTGGGAATGAACCGGCACACCGCACATGGCGATGTCGTTGCCCTGATGTTTGCCGCGTTTAGTGAGGGCGATATCAAGCGCCTGAGACGCACGCACTGCATCATCGAAGAAGAGTTCATAGAAATCGCCCATGCGGTAAAACAACAGGGCGTCGGGATAGGCCGCCTTGACCGCTAGATATTGCGCCATCATGGGTGTCGTTCCCTCCGCAAGTGCGAAGTCAGACGGAGAGTCGGGCGCAGGTATCCGGTTTTCTGTGGTTTCGTCCGGCACGTAATTTTCTTCCGGTGGTTTGAAAAACGCCGGCACACTATACCACCCACGCGACCGGTGGGAGGGCTGACACCTCCATTCAACACGCACGCGGCAGGAGAGTGGAAAAGCTTGTGAAAGTTCAGTAATTTCGCCGGGGTGAGCTTTATGGGCGGGAGTCCCATACGGCACAATGGGAGCACCATTTCACGTTATTATTTTAGCGCCGTGGCCGCCTCGTTAAGGTGGCCCGAGGGGATTAGGTAGGTATCATGACGAAGACTGAGAACGGCAAGCCGGAGTCCAAGAGCGCCACATCCGATAAGGCGGACTCTAAGAAGGCCGCCCGCCCCGCCGCGCGCCGCAATTTCGACCAGGAAGCCCTGCTGTTTCACTCTTCGGGCCGCCCCGGCAAAATCGAGATCACCCCGACCAAGCCGCTGACCACGCAGCATGACCTGTCGCTGGCTTATTCGCCAGGCGTCGCCGCCCCCTGCCTTGAGATCGCACGCGATCCCGCCACGGCTTACGACTACACCTCCAAAGGTAATCTGGTGGCTGTGATCTCCAATGGTACCGCTGTATTGGGTCTGGGCGATCTTGGTGCTTTAGCCTCCAAGCCTGTGATGGAAGGCAAAGCCGTGCTGTTCAAGCGCTTTGCCGACATCGACAGCATCGACCTCGAAGTCGACACCAAGGACGTCGAAGAGTTCATCAATGCCGTGCGCTTCTTGGGGCCCAGCTTTGGCGGCATCAATCTGGAAGACATCAAAGCACCCGAGTGCTTTGTCATCGAGACGCGCCTGCGCGAGATGATGGACATTCCGGTGTTCCACGACGATCAGCACGGTACCGCGATCATCTGCGCGGCCGGCCTGATCAATGCCTGCGACCTCACAGGCCGCAAAATGTCGGACTTGAAGGTTGTATTGAACGGCGCAGGTGCTGCAGCAATTTCCTGCGTCGAGCTGGCCAAGGCGCTCGGGGTGCGCTCCGAGAACGTCATCATGGCTGATTCCAAAGGCGTGATTTATCGCGGCCGCACCGAAGGCATGAACCAATGGAAGTCGGCCCACGCCGTTGAGACCAAAGCGCGGACTCTGGCGGAAGCTTTGGACGGCGCCGATGCGTTCCTGGGTCTTTCGGTCAAAGGCGCGGTGACCCCAGAGATGGTCAAGCGCATGGCGAAAAACCCCATCATTTTCGCCATGGCCAATCCGGACCCTGAAATCACGCCGGAAGAAGTCGCCGAGGTGCGCGACGACGCGATTGTTGCGACAGGCCGGTCCGACTATCCGAACCAGGTCAACAACGTCTTGGGATTCCCGTTCATCTTCCGCGGCGCGCTCGATGTGTGCGCGCGTACCATCAACGAAGACATGAAGCTGGCCGCCGCCCGCGCGCTCGCGGCACTCGCACGCGAGAACGTGCCCGATGAAGTGGCCGCGGCGTATTCGGGGCGCAAACTGAGATACGGGAAGGAATATATCATTCCGGTACCCTTCGATCCGCGGCTGATCTCGACCGTGCCGCCGGCCGTGGCCGAAGCCGCCATGGAATCCGGCGTCGCCCGTAAACCCATCGCCGATATGAATGCTTACCGCGCGCAGCTGGCCGCACGCCGCGACCCGACGGTTGCGACCTTGCAGTCCATCGCCGCGGAAGTGGTCAGTAATCCGCGCACGGTTGTATTTGCAGAAGGTGAGGAAGAGCGCTCGATCCGCGCCGCCGTCGCGTACCGAAATGCGGGTTACGGAAAAGCCATCCTGGTTGCCCGCCGCCGCAAGGTCGAACAGATGCTGATTGAGATGTCGCTGAAGCCCGAAGACGTTGAAGGCATCGCTATCACCAACGCCCGTGAATCCACGTCGCTCGAGGCCTATGCCGACTACCTTTACAAGCGCGTCCAACGCCAAGGTATGCTGCAGCGGGACTGCGAACGCATGGTGAGCCAGGACCGCAATATTTTTGCATCCTGCATGGTGGCCTTAGGTCACGCCGACACGATGGTCACGGGACTGACGCGAAACTATCACTCGGCGCTGGACGATGTGCGCCGCGTCATCGACCGTCGCCCGAAGGAAGTTGTCTTCGGTTTGACGATGATGGTGATTCGCGGCCGCACCCTGTTCATCGCCGATACCGCGGTCAATGAACTGCCGACACCCCAAGAGATCACGCAAATCGCCACCGCCAGCGCCGCCGCCGTGCGCCGTCTGGGCTATGACCCCAAGGTCGCCTTGCTGTCGTTCTCGAACTTCGGCAATCCGCCGGGAGTCGTCGCCAGCACCATGCGGGAGGCCAAAGGCCTGCTCGATATCGCTGCACACGACGGCGCCATCGATTTCGAGTTCGACGGCGAAATGGGCGTCGATGTCGCGCTGGACGCCGACCGCAGCATGTATCCCTTCTGCAAACTGACCGGCCCGGCCAACGTGCTGATCATGCCCGGCTTACATTCCGCCAATATCTCGACGCGCCTTGTGCAGCGTTTTGGAGCCGCGACCACCATCGGACCAATGCTGATGGGTTTCGTCAAACCCGTACAGATTGTCAGCATGGACGCCTCGGTCTCCGATCTTGTACAGATGGCGCTGATGGCGGCTCACGCCTCACCGAAACAGCCTTAACGGATTTCAATGGCAAAGCCTTCGCCCGCCTCCCTGCGCCGCTTGGCCGCCTGGGCGGTGGGCCCGTGCGTGCCGGCCTGGGCGGTGCTGTTGGGCCTCGCGCTGGTTGGCCGCCTTGACTGGACCACCAGCCTGGTGTCGTGTCTGGTGATCTTTGTATTGATGGCGGTATTGGTGCTGACCCGCCTTGCCGATTTCGATCGCATCATTCGCTACGCCGAGGATTTGCTAGCCGATCCCGAGGCGGCCGCGCCTCTGCTGCAAACGTCGGCCACCGCACAGCGCCTCCTCGCCGCCTTGACGGCATTACGCAAACTTTGGGCCGACCGCCGGGACGAAGCCGATGCACTGGCGCGCTCGCGCCAGGACATTCTCGATAGCCTGCCAGACCCATTCTTTCTCTTGGATCGCCGGCGCCGGGTGGTCAGCGCCAACGCCGCCGCGCGCGTGTTGTTCGATCTGGAGCGCTCGGCGGGCCTCACGGGCCGCGATCTCGCCGGCGTGATCCGCGATCCAAAAGTGCTGGAAGCCGCCGATTTAGCTTTAGCTCAAAACCGCAAGACCGAAGCTCAGTTCACCCTGCCCGCACCGGTCGAACACACATTCGGCGCGCTGATCGTGCCCTTGAGCGCCACCGCCCAGGACGGTACAGCGCTGATCGTGGCCCTGCACGATCAGACCGAACGGCTGAAGATGGACCGTATGCGGGCTGACTTTGTTGCCAATGCCAGCCACGAGCTGCGCACACCCTTGGCAAGTGTTTTGGGTTTCATCGAGACGCTGCAGGGCCCCGCCAAAGACGACGAGAAAGCGCGCGGCGAATTTCTCGAGATCATGCTGAAGCAGGCCAATCGTATGACGCGGTTGATCGACGATCTCTTATCGCTTTCGCGCATCGAGTTGCGCGAACATACGCGCCCCACTGATGCCGTCGATATAAGCGCGCTGCTACACGCCGCAGCGGAATTACTGGATCGCCAAGTCAAAGACCGCCGCGTAACGCTGTCGGTAAACATTGCGCCGCATTTGGCGCCGGCGCTGGGCGATGCCCAGGAGCTGAGCCAGGTTTTCCATAACCTCATTAGCAACGCGGTGAAGTACGGCGGCGAGCGCGGTCGTGTGGAATTGACCGCGGAGATGTCAGAGACGCGTCCGCCAGCCATGCCGGGGCGCGGTCCGTGTCTGAAAATTTCGGTGCGCGATTTCGGCGACGGCATTCCACGCGAACATATCCCACGTTTGACAGAACGGTTTTACCGGGTGGACACCGCACGTTCGCGTCAGTTGGGCGGTACCGGCCTCGGCCTCGCTATCGTCAAGCGCATCACTAACCGCCATCGCGGCGCGCTGGTGATCGACAGCGATGTGGGGCGAGGTGCGACGTTTACAGTGTATTTGCCGACGGTGCCGACGGCAAACTGATCTGGCGTCGCGAGACAACGATTGCCAGCGGGACGATACAGAGCCCTATCACACACGAGTATATGAAGAACGCGATATATCCGGCGCCAAGAGATACCGGCGCGACACCTGCGTTGGCAGCTCCCGCGGCATAGCTGGTGTCCGGAAGAGTCCCTATTAAGCCTCGCAGCGGCGCAAACCAGCCACCACTGTCCGCAGACCTAGCAGCCGCTTCAACGATGCGCCCCGATTGGGTCATGATAATTTTATCCGGTAACGCATAGAGCGATGAGAACAACGCATATTGAGTGGCCGTAAATCCGGCGCTAGTGAGGCTCGACATATAAGCGATGAGGCACGTGCCGGCGAAACTAAGGGCGACGTTGTTGAAGGCCAGTGCGGAGACGAGTGCGGGCGTGCTAGGCCCTATAGTCGCAAGCCACGCGAACGTAAGATTGCTGAGCGGCGCCATGATTGCGCCTGCCACTAATGCCCGCATTAAGCCCCATCGTGCGATGGCGTATCCGCCGGCGAAGGCGCCCACCATATACATCACGGCCCCGTAGATTTTGCGGATTTCGGCGATCTGCGTGAGGCTGAACCCGAGATCAAGATAAAACGGATTCATAATGATGAGGACAAAGTCTGAAACGCGGTAAAAGCATATCAGCGTGACGATTAGAAACGCTTCACGACGAAAGCGATGAAAAAAATCGACAATCGGATCGCCGAGCGCATGGCTGAGGAAGAGGCCCGGCTGGGTCGTTTTTCCGGGTAACGGAACGGCTGCGATCGCCACAACAGCTAGACCACTTACGACGGCTGAGATTTGCATCCAAACGCCGGTCGAACGGGCCTGCCAGAGGGCATGGAAAGCATCGTTCATATCGCCGGGTAAGATCGTACGCAAAAAAAGATCTCTTCCTGTGAGCCCCGACCCCAACAGCAACGCACCAAGCACCAATACGGCCAATCGTAGAAACCATTCGATGCCGTCGGCGAGGGGTCGCGCTGTGCCGCTGACACGCGGGACCGGGCGAATGGAATGAGCACGCTCGCGCGGCGCGAAGAGCGCACCGGCAATACCAACGCTCATCAGCACGGCCATGGCGATATAGGACACGTGCCAGTTAAACGCATCGGCGAGAAACAGCGGCGCCGCACCTGCGATGAGAAACCCAATACGAAATCCAAATTGATAAATCGCCACCATCGCGCCTTGGGCTTCTTCGGGGGCGGCCTCGATACGCCACGCATCGATGACGATGTCCTGCGTCGCTCCGGCGAAACCGGTGAGGACCGCGAAAATGCCGGTCACGACGACGTCGTTTTGCGGACTGCTAAAGCCTACGGCGCATAACCCGCCCATCACCGCGATCTGCGCGAGCAGCATCCACGAACGCCGGTGACCAAGCTTTGCGCCCAAAACCGGAATCGTGCTGCGATCAACCAGCGGCGCCCAAAGAAACTTGAAGGCGTAAACCAGGCTCGCAAGACTAAAGAAAGCGATGACTTCGAGCGAAATTCCGGCCTGACGGAGCCATGCCGAGAGCGTGTCGAAGATTAGGAGAAACGGAAGGCCCGACGAAAACCCCAAGCCGAACATCACGAGCGTGCGGCGCTCGCAGTAGACAGCAAGCGATTGTCTCCACGAGCGCGTGAGTGCAGCGTCAGCCATGACGGCTGTTGTCGCATACCTCGGCCGGGAAGTGAATCCCGGCCGCGATAACCGTCGACGGCTTTAGCTGGCTGCCGAGACTTTCGACATACGCTTGCGCTCGTTTTGGTCAAGGTAGCGCTTACGCAGGCGAATGGCCTTCGGTGTTACTTCCACCAGTTCGTCGTCCTGAATGTAAGCGATGGCCTGCTCCAGGGTCATGACGCGCGGCGGCGGGAGATCCTGCTTGTCGTCTTTCATGACGGTGCGGAAGTTGGTGAGCGCCTTGGACTTCAAGGGGTTCACTTCGAGATCGCTGTCGCGGGTATGTTCGCCGACGATCATGCCCATATAAATCTTAGTGCCGGCCTGTACGAATTGCGGGCCGCGATCGATAAGGTGGAACAGACCATATTGGTTTGCTTCACCGGTTTCCGTCGCAATGAGCACGCCCTGACGGCGCGAGGCGACCGGGCCCTTGTAGGGACCGAAAGAATGGAACAGGCGGTTCATAACGCCTGTGCCGCGCGTGTCGGTGAGAAATTCGCCGTGATAACCGATAAGGCCGCGCGAAGGCGCTAAGAACACCATGCGCGTCTTGCCGCCGCCGGCCGGCTTCAGTTCCTGAAGTTCGCCCTTGCGCATGGACATCTTTTCGACGACGACGCCGGAATGCTGTTCATCGACGTCGATGACCACTTCTTCGATCGGCTCGAGCTTGTTGCCTTTTTCGTCGGTCTGGAAGAGGACGCGCGGACGCGAGATCGACAGCTCGAAACCTTCGCGGCGCATGTTTTCGATCAGCACGCCGAGCTGCAATTCGCCGCGGCCTGCGACTTCGAAGGCATCTTTCTGATTGGATTCAGAGATCTTGATGGCGACGTTGCCTTCGGCTTCTTTGTGTAAACGGGCGGCGATGACGCGGGTCGTGAGCTTGTCGCCTTCGAGACCTGCGAACGGCGAATCATTGACCGAGAAAGTCATGGCCAGCGTCGGCGGATCGATCGGGCGCGCCTTCAACGGCTCGGTGACTTCCGGCGCACAGAAGGTGTCGGCAACGTTGGCGGCGGTCATGCCGGCCAGCGCGATGATATCGCCGGCTTCGGCGCTTTCCACCGGCACGCGCTCAAGACCGCGGAATGTCAGGAGTTTGGTCGCGCGGCCCGTTTCCAGCACCTTGCCTTCGCGATTCAGAACCTTGAGCGGCATGTTGACCTTGGCGATGCCGGTTTCGATACGGCCCGTCAGAATACGGCCGAGGAAGTTGTCGAATTCGAGCGTCGTCGCCAGCATGGTGAACGGCGCATTGAGGTCGCGCTTCGGCGCCGGCACATGTTTTACGATAGTCTCGAACAGCGGCGTCAAATCCTTGCGTTCTTCGTTCTCGAGGCTGCGCACGGCCCAGCCTTCGCGGCCGACGGCGAACAAGGTCGGGAAATCGAGCTGCTCATCAGTGGCGCCCAGGTTGGCAAACAGATCGAAAATCTCCGTATGCACTTCATCGGGACGGGCGTCGTGGCGGTCGATCTTGTTGACGATGACGATGGGGCGCAGACCGAGGCCCAGGGCCTTCGACAGCACGAATTTGGTTTGCGGCAGCGGACCTTCCGAGGCATCGACCAGCAAGCAGACGCCGTCAACCATCGACAGGATGCGTTCGACTTCGCCGCCGAAGTCGGCGTGGCCGGGGGTATCGACGATATTGATCTTGAAACCGCCCCACTCCACCGCCGTGCACTTGGCCAAGATGGTGATGCCGCGTTCGCGCTCCTGATCGTTGGAATCCATGGCGCATTCGTTCATGCGCGCGTTGGCGCGCACAGCGCCGGACTGCTTCAGGAAAGCGTCGACCAATGTAGTTTTGCCGTGGTCGACGTGAGCGATGATGGCGATGTTGCGCAATTCCATAAAACTTACCGCTTGGGCGCAAGGCCCAACCTTCCAAATATGCTGTAATACCAGTGCCTTAATACTGGCTGTAAGCGTGCAGCCGCCGCACGCGGGCGGTCACCTGGGGCTTAAAAGGCGTAAAGCACCGCTTATAAGCAAAAGCCGGACGCATGTTGCGCCCGGCTCCCTGTAGACGCGCGCTCTATATACTGAAACCCGCCTGATGTTCAAGGTGCGCTGCGGTGAAACCGCATAAATCCCGTGAAAAAGCCGGTTTTTCGGTCTTTAGAGCCCGTTCTTCGCGAGAAGGTCTTTCAGCGAAACTTCCGGCCTAGCCCCCATGTGGCTAATGACCTCAGCCGCCGCCACCGCGCCGATCCGCGCCGAGGTCGTAAGATCGCGGCCGTGGGTGTAGCCAAAGAGAAAGCCAGCCGCGAACAGATCGCCGGCCCCGGTGGTGTCGACCACTTTGTCGACGGGCGCTGCCGGCACCGCGAGCGTGGTCTGACCGTCGAATACCACAGCACCCTTGGCGCTGCGGGTCATGCAAGCCAGGACGCGCGCCTCGCGCAGGCGGGCGATAGCGCCCTCCATGTCGGCGGCCTGGTACAGGCTGAAGATCTCGTCCTCGTTGCCGAACAGAATGTCGACATCGTCCCGGATCAGGGTGAGTAAATCGTCGCGGTGACGGTCGACGCAAATGGGATCCGAGAGCGACAGCGATACCTTGCGCCCCGCACCTTTGGCCGCCTGACAGGCTTTGCGAATAGCCTGTTTGGCCTGCGGCGCATCCCACTGATAGCCCTCGATATAGGTCACTTGTGAGTTAGCGATACGTTCGGCGTCGATATCGGCGGATGTGAGTTCGGTACACGCACCCAAGAACGTATTCATGGTGCGCTGGCCGTCGGGCGTGACGAAAATCATGCAGGTTGCGGTAGGCAATTTGGCCGGACGGTTTTCGCCGCCATGGAAATCCACACCGGCAGCTCTGATTTCGCGGGCGAAAGTTTCGCCCAGTTTATCGGCGCCGACTTTGCCGATATAGCAGGGGTTGCCACCGAGAGAGGCCACGCCGGCTGCCGTATTGGCCGCCGATCCGCCGGAGACTTCGATGGCTTTGCCCATGCTGTCGTAGAGCTTTTTCGACTGCTCGGCCGTCGTCAGCGCCATGGTGCCTTTGACCATGCCGTTAGCAGCCAGGAAGGTCTCGTCGGTGCGCGCGAGGATATCGACAATGGCCGAACCGATTCCCAGAACATCGAAACGCGCGTCGGCCATGACTTATCCTTTTGTGAATCCCTAAGTTTTAGCGCGCGAAGTATAGCCATTGATCACAGACTCACAAGTCAGCCACCGGCATCGGGCGGGTGAATTTCGCTACATATAGTTTGTGCCGACCCCTTCACCGCCAGATCGTGACGTTACCAGGCCTGAATTCCTTGCACCGGCATATCCCAAAAATTAACCCGCAACGTCTATGGTGAGGGGCTTTAGATGACCCGTAAAAACGGGCATAAACGATAAATGTGGGGGTCGCGGTGGACGCAGAGAATCCCGATCATATCGCCGAGAACGCCAATGGCGCGGAGTCACCACGCATTGATTTATCACGCGCAGCGCGCAGCACCGCTGTGCGGCTACCTTTCAAACCTTTCGGCGCCAAACGCGTAGCCACGGCTAATCCATTTTTCAAGCAATCACAGAGTAAGGGGAGACCGATGTCGGATCGATTCAACACGGACCGTATGGCCGCATTCACACCGCAGATTCCCAAACGTGTCGCCGACATTCCCAATCTGGCCGCTGTACGCGGCGCCGACGCCGATATCGACGGCAAACGTCTTGTCATCGGCAAACAGATCCGCATGAGCGGCGAGATTTCCGGCTGCGAACGGTTGGTGGTCGAAGGCAAAGTCGAAGCCAACTTGAGCGAAGTGAAATCCATCGAGATCACTGCCAATGGCTCTATCAAAGGAAATGCCGAAGTCGACAGCGCCGTGATCGCCGGCACTTACGAAGGCAATTTGAAAGTGAACGGCCACCTCGAGATCGCACCGTCGGGCATCGTGAAGGGCGGGGTCAGCTATAAGACCATCGCCGTCGCCAACGGTGGACGCATTCAGGGCAGCATCGAAACCATCGATAGCTGATCAGCTTAGGGTCGGCGCTTCACCGCTTTCGGTGCAGGTTTTCTCGATTTGACGGCTTTAGGTTTAGGCACTGTACGCGGCTTGGCTTTTGCATCGCCAGGCGGCGGTGTCTTCGGCTTGAAAGTGCAAAGGTCCGCCACGACGCAGCGCCAGCACTGTGGCGTGCGCGCGATGCAAACATAACGCCCATGAAGAATCAGCCAGTGATGGGCGTGCTGTTTGAATTCGGCGGGCGTGACTTTCTCAAGCTTCTCTTCCACTTCCAGCGGATTCTTGCCGGGCGCTAGACCGGTGCGATTGCCGACGCGAAAGATATGTGTATCGACAGCAATCGTGTGCTGGCCGAAAGCGACATTGAGTACGACATTGGCGGTCTTGCGACCGACACCCGGCAACGCTTCCAAAGCATCGCGCGTTGCCGGCACCTGACTGCCGTGCTGCTCTATCAAGATTTTCGACAGCGCAATGACGTTGGCGGCTTTGGCATTAAACAGGCCAATGGTCTTGATGTAATTTTTGAGCCCAGCCTCGCCTAGCTTCAGCATCTTCTCGGGCGTATCGACGACCGCGAACAACGGGCCCGTCGCTTTATTGACGCCGACGTCGGTGGCCTGCGCCGAAAGCACGACTGCCACCAGCAGCGTGTAAGCGTTGATGTATTTGAGTTCGGTTTTAGGCGCGGGCTCAAGATCGCGGAGGCGGCGATAGAACTCCGCAACGTTGGCGGGCTTCATCAGCTTTAACCCAAACCCAACACGTCGCGCATGGAGTAAAGCCCAGCCGCGCGGCCTTCAGACCACATCGCGGCACGGACCGCACCGCGTGCGAAGACTTCGCGCGAGGAGGCTTTGTGCGTGACTTCAATGCGCTCGCCGTTGGCGGCAAAGATGACGGTGTGATCGCCGACAACATCGCCGCCGCGCAAAGTCGCAAAACCGATCTCGCCGGTGGGACGCGCGCCCACTTGCCCATCGCGCACCATGCGCGCGACGTTCTTGAGTTTGGCGTTGCGGCCTTTGGCCGCCGCTTCGCCCAAACCGATTGCCGTGCCCGACGGCGCATCGACCTTGTGACGATGATGCATTTCCAGGATATCGATGTCGTATTCAGGGCCCAGGGTGGCCGCGAGTTTTTCGGTGAGCGCGAGCAGCACGTTCGCGCCCACGCTCATATTAGGCGATTGGATAATCACCGCTCTTTTTGCAGCAGCGGCAATCGCATTGCGCGCATCGTCGCCCAAACCTGTCGTGCCGATGATCAGGGCTTTGCCGCTGGCAGCGGCAAGCTCGGCATTCATTTTCGTGACGACAGGAGTTGTGAAGTCGATCACCGCATCGCTCGCGGCAAACAGCGCTTTCGTGTCCGTGGTGACGACAACAGCGGCAGGAATTGTGCCCGCCAAAAGACCGAGATCCTGTCCGATAGCCGCGCCGCCGGGCTCTGTGCCGCCGGAAAGTTCAGCGCCGGAGGTGGCCATTATTTCCTGGATGAGCATGCGACCCATACGGCCCGCACATCCGACAATCCCGATTTTCATAAGACGCTCCGGCGTTCAATTCGCGCGGGAGTATATGTCGTCTTGCATTGTGACGACAATGGATGACGGGGGACAGAGAACGGGGCGCGTTACTTCGCGGCTTTGGCCGTTGCGCCAAGGAAGTCCTTCACCTTGTCGAGGAAGCCCGTGCATTCGGGACTATACGTGGCGGTCTCGCCATCTTTCTCGAATTCTTCCAACAGCTTTCTTTGCTTGTCGGTAAGATTGACCGGTACTTCCACGGCCGCTTCCAAGAACATGTCACCGCGCGCCGTTGAACGCAGCACGCTCATGCCTTTGCCTTTGAGACGGAAGCGGTGACCATTCTGACAGCCTTTGGGAATCTGCACTTTGATGCGACTTGCGTCGATCACCGGCATTTCCACTTCGCCGCCAAGCGCCGCCGTGATCATAGAGATCGGCATGCGCATGAATAGGTTGGCGCCGTCGCGCTGGAACATGCGGTGGGGCGCGATGGCCAGGAAAATATAAAGGTCGCCCGCAGGGGCGCCATGCATACCGGCTTCGCCTTCGCCTGCGAGGCGAATGCGCGTGCCTTCTTCGACGCCCGGCGGGATCGTGACATCCAAACTTTTTTCTTTACGCGTACGTCCAGCGCCGCCGCACTTCGGGCAGGGATCGGTAATGACTTGGCCGCCACCGTGACAGGTGGGGCAGATGCGCTCGACCGTGAAGAAGCCCTGCT
>CAITZE010000010.1 GCA_903896775.1 uncultured bacterium | reverse complement strand
GCTTTCGACTATCATCGTGTTCCCCGCCTCCCCAGCGGAGGGTTGAATACCGCCCGTTCGGGCGCCCCGTTCAACAGCGACCCCACAACTCTTGTCAAACCCATGACACTTGTCACCGGTAGGGCGCGACGTCCGCCAGATTGGCGGCGATCCGCGGTTCCCAGCGGTCGCCGTTGGCCAGCAGCTTGTCCTTGTTGTAGAGCAACTCGTCGTGCGTCTCGGTGGCGAACTCGAAGTTCGGACCTTCGACGATGGCATCCACCGGGCAGGCTTCTTCGCAGAAGCCGCAGTAGATGCACTTGGTCATGTCGATATCGTAACGCGTGGTGCGACGGCTGCCGTCGGCGCGCGGCTCGGCTTCGATGGTGATGGCCTGCGCCGGGCAAATGGCTTCGCAAAGCTTACAGGCGATGCAGCGTTCTTCACCGTTCGGATACCGGCGCAGCGCATGCTCGCCGCGGAAGCGTGGCGACAGCGGACCCTTTTCGTACGGATAGTTGATCGTCACTTTCGGCATGAACATGTACTTCAGCGTCAGCCACATGCCGGCGGCGATCTCACCGAGCAGAATAGTGCGAACGGATTTATCGAGGAATGCCATGAAACTCTTCCTTCCCTACTGTGCTCAGTGCACCAGCTTCCCGGTGTAAACCAGGAAACCAGCGGTGAGGATGAGCCACACCAAGGATAACGGCAGGAACACTTTCCAGCCGAGGCGCATAAGTTGGTCGTAACGGTAGCGCGGCAGTGTCGCGCGCACCCAGATGAAGACGAACAGGCAGAACGCGATCTTGAGCGCGAACCAGACGATGCCCGGCACCCAGGTGAACGGGATGATGTTGAACGGCGCAAGCCAGCCGCCCAGGAACAAGGTCGTTATCAGCGCCGACATGGCGATCATGTTGATGTATTCACCGAGGAAGAACAGCGCGAAAGACATCGAGGAGTATTCGGTCATGAAACCGGCGACGAGTTCGGATTCTGCTTCGGGCAAATCGAACGGGTGACGATTGGTTTCCGCCAGCACCGAGATGAAGAACAGAATGAACATCGGGAAGTGCGGGATGAAGAACCACATGCCTTCCTGCGCTTCGACGACTTTGGTGAGGTTCAGCGAGCCTGCCGTCAACAGCACCGAGATCATCACAAAGCCGATGGAGACTTCGTAGGACACCATTTGCGCTGCCGAGCGCATGGCGCCCAGGAAGGCGTAACGGCTGTTCGACGCCCAGCCGGCCATAACGATGCCGTAAACGCCGAGCGATGAAATCGCGAAGAGGTACAAGACACCGACATTAAGGTTGGAGATATACCAGCCCGCACTGACCGGGATCACCGCCCAGCCCAAGAGCGACAGCGAGAAGGTCACCATCGGCGCGAGGAAGAACACCACGGGCGAAGCACCCGTCGGGATCACGGTTTCCTTGAACAGCAGCTTCACGGCATCGGCGAAGGGCTGCAGCAAACCGAACGGCCCAATGACGTTGGGACCGATGCGCAGCTGCATGGCGCCGATGATGCGGCGCTCGGCCAGCGTCAGGAAAGCCATCGTCAATGCTACGGGAATGACGAACAGCAGGATCTTGAGAACGATCCAGATGCCAGGCCAGGCGAAATCAGTCCAGAACTCAGCCATGTGTACCCGTCTTCTGCTTAGAGCCCGACAGCACAAATTCTTCCGTACATTGCGCCATGGTGCGCGAAGCCCGGCTGATGGGGTCGGTCATGTAATAATTCTTCACCGGATACTCGAAGCCCGTGGCCGCAACAGCGCCGGCGGCACCGAAGGCTTTCCATTCGGCGGCGTGCACTTTGTCAACGCCCGCGAACAGCGGGTTCACAAACTTGAGACGCGCGCGCACCTGGCCGAGGCTGTCATAGGGCAGCGTCTTGCCGAGCTTTTCCGACAGCGCGCGGATGATGGTCCAATCTTCGCGCGCATCGCCCGGCGCGAAGACGGCGCGCAAGCCTTGCTGCACGCGGCCTTCGGTGTTGACGTAAGTGCCGTCTTTTTCGGTATAGGCCGCACCCGGCAGAATGACGTCGGCGCGATGAGCGCCGCGATCCCCATGATGGCCCTGATAGATCACAAAGGCTTTGCCGAGCTTCGCTGTGTCGATTTCATCGGCGCCGAGCAGATAGACCGCTTCGATCTCGCCGCTGGTCGCACCAGCCAGAATGCCGCGTGTGTCTTTGCCGCCACCTTGACCGGTAGAGGGGCCCGGCACAAAGCCCACATCCAGACCGCCAACGCGCGCTGCAGCTGTGTGCAATACGTTGAAGCCGTTCCAGCCGTCTTTTACGAGGCCGCAGTTGTCCGCAAGCGACTTGGCGGCTGCGAGCACCGCAGCACCGTCAGCGCGGGTGAGCGCGGCCATGCCGACGATGATCATCGGCTTCTTGGCGTTTTTCAGGGTCGCCGCGAAGGGATGTGATCCATCGGCGATTTTGGACAACACGTCGGCGCTGGCGCCGAGGTTCTCATGCTTATAAGTGAGATCGATGGCTTCACCGATCGCAGCAATCGCAACACCGCCGCGCAGGTAACGCTTGCGGATGCGGGCGTTCAAGACCGGCGCTTCTTTACGCGGGTTTGCGCCGACGATCAGGATCGCATCGGCCTGTTCGATGCCGGCGATGGTGGAATTGAAGATGTAAGACGCGCGCGCGGTCGGATCGAGGGCCGCGCCGTCTTGGCGGCAATCGAGATTGCTTGAGCCCAGCGCTGTCATCAGATCCTTCAGCGCCAGCATCGATTCCACATCGACGGTGTCGCCGGCCAGCGCCGCAATCTTCGCGCCCGGCAGGCCTTTGATCTTGGTGACAATCGACGCGAACGCTTCATCCCACGAGACGGGCTGAAGTTTGCCGCTTTTGCGCACATAGGGCTGATCGAGGCGCTGATAACGCAGGCCGTCAACCGCATGACGGCTCTTATCAGCCAGCCACTCTTCGTTGACGTCTTCGTTGACGCGCGGCAACACGCGAAGGACTGTGCGGCCACGCACATCGACGCGGATGTTTGTGCCAACCGCGTCCATCACGTCGACGGTCTCGGTCTTGGCCAGTTCCCACGGCCGCGCCGCAAACGCGTAGGGCTTCGACGTCAGGGCACCGACCGGGCACAGGTCGACGACGTTGCCCTGCAGCTCCGACGTCAGCGCCTGCTCCAGATAGGTGGTGATTTCCATGTCCTCGCCGCGGCCCGTCGCGCCCAGTTGCGGCACGCCGGCCACTTCGGTCGCAAAGCGCACGCAGCGCGTACAATGAATGCAGCGGGTCATGACGGTTTCCACCACCGGACCCATGTATTTGTCTTTTACCGCACGCTTGTTCTCGTGATAGCGGCCGCGGTCCATGCCGTACGCCATGGCTTGGTCTTGCAGATCGCACTCGCCGCCTTGATCGCAGATCGGGCAAT
>CAITZE010000009.1 GCA_903896775.1 uncultured bacterium | reverse complement strand
GTTTACGCCGTTTGCGCGATCTCGAAACCAAGCTCGCGTCGCGGTTACTTTTTGGTGCTACTTTTCTAAGTAACCCGTCGGATCGATCGCTTGTGTTCCCTTGCGCACTTCAAAATGAAGTTGCGGTGAGTCCACATTTCCGGTTTTGCCCACCACCGCGATGACTTGGCCCTGTTTGACCTCATCGCCGCGTTTGACCAGCAGCTTATCGTTGTGGGCATAAGCCGTAGTCCAGCCGTCAGCATGTTTAATGAGCATTAGATTGCCGAAACCTTTGAGTTCGTTCCCGGCATAAGCCACGACGCCGTTGTCGGCCGCGCGCACCTGCGTGCCCAAGGGAGCAGCGATATTAATGCCGTCGTTGTGCAATCCCTTACCGGCATCACCAAAGCCGGCGATGATTTTGCCGCGCAGCGGCCATGAGAAACGCGCCGAGCTTCTGGCAGGCGGCTCCGACAATGGCGCCGGCGGTAAAGCAATCGCGACTTCAGGTTCGGCTGGTGCAGCCGCGGGCGGCGGAACTGCAACTGAGGGTGCCGTCGCAGGCGGTGAAACGGATTCCGGACCCGGTTGCAGTTCTGCGGTCATCGGTGATGACATTACCGACGGTTCTGACACGGGGGGCGGCAAGTCCAACGTCGGCGTTCCCGGAGGCGGCGGCAAATCGTCGGTCTGGATAGCGCTACGCGGCACGCGCGCGGCTGCGACCGGCGGTGGTGCTTCAGGCAACGCGTCTGCGGTTATCCGCGCTGTGGGCGCTGCAGCGATGGTGAAAGGATCGGGGATCCATAGTTCCTGGCCAACCCTGATCTCATAAGGCGGCGTAAGATCATTGGCCGACGCGAGCAGTCGCATCTCGACGTTATACTTCGCCGCCAATTGCGACAGCGTATCGCCCTTTGCGACCGTATGTGTACGGATGGGGTCAAGCACAGGGGTCTGACCTGCCGTCAGGGTATACGGCGGCATCAAACCGTTGCGCGCGATGATGACTTTACTCGGAACATCGTAACGGCGGGCCAGCGTATAAACCGTGTCGCCCACTTCCACCGTGATGGTGCGGCTCTTATCCTGATCCCACAAGAAGCCGCCCTTATAGCCCGGCGGCGGATTGAAGGCCGGCGCGCAAGCCGCCAGCGCACCGCACATTAAAGCGGCCATCGCGATATGTTTTGAGAAACGTCCAACGCGGTTTTTCATTTCGATACGTCCGAAGGAACACCTTGCACGAGGGGAACAAACCGCACGGGAAACATGCGTTCGCTTGTAAATTGTTTGCCGTCTTTGCGCACGCGTATCACTTCCTGATGTAATCCCGACGCATCGCCCACAGGCAGGACCATGATCCCGCCCTCGTCCGACAACTGCGCCACCAAATCCGGTGGGACAATACGCGCCGCGGCCGTGACCAAAATTCGGTCGAACGGTGCCTGCGCGCCCCAACCCTTATATCCGTCGCCTACCATTGTGGTGATATTATGGAGCTTGAGAGCGTTAAAGCGCCGCTCGGCCTCCGCCATAAGATCGCGATGCCGTTCAACGGTATAGACCCGCCGTACTAACTTCGACAGAATCGCGGTCTGATACCCTGAGCCCGTACCCACCTCCAAAACCTTATGCCGGTCGGTACTCTCGAGCGCTTGGGTCATCAACCCCACAACCAGCGGCTGGCTGATCGTCTGGCCGCAATTAATTGGCAGCGCTTGATTGGCGTAGGCCTGATCGAGAAAAGCCTCTTCAACAAAACTTTCGCGCGGGACGCGCTCGATTGCCGCCAGTACGCGCGTATCGCTCACACCCGCATTGCGCAGGTCCATCACGAGACGGATCTTGCGACTTTCGGTGCTCACAGCATCACCCTATGGAGCCGGGAAAACCTGGCCCAAAGCGGCCAGCGTTGGCGCGTGGGTCAGATCCACATTCAGCGGTGTAATCGAGATAAATCCGTCATCGACGGCTTTGAGATCAGTACCGGCGCGCGAGGCGTCCGACATGCGCTTATTGCCGATCCACATATATGGCCGTCCTCGCGGATCGTGGCGGAGCAAAAGATCGTCGCCGACTTTGTGCTTTCCTTGCGTGGCGGGCGCAACACCTTTGACTTCGCTGATTGCGCGCTCGGGAAAGTTGATGTTCATAAGCACATCCTTTCCCCATCCGACGGCGCAGATTTTGCGGATCACCCCCGGCGCAAAATGCTCAGCTGTGCTCCAATCGATAACTTCGGCGTCGTTCCAGACTTGCGACAGCGCGATAGACCGCACACCAAGCAGCACGCCTTCCATGGCGGCAGCGATAGTGCCGGAATAATGCACATCCTCACCCAGGTTACCGCCGTGGTTAATTCCAGAAAGAACCAGGTCCGGCGGGCTTTCTTTCATGATGTGATTGATCGCCACCATCACGCAGTCGGTCGGTGTGCCGCTGACGCTGTAACGGCGTTCGGAGATTTTCACAGGCCTGAGTGGTTCGTGAATAGTTAGCGAATGCCCTGCGCCACTGCGCTCCACAGAAGGCGCTACAACCCACACGTCGTCGGTGAGTGTTCGCGCAATGCGCTCCAGAACCTCTATGCCCTGAGCGGCGATGCCGTCGTCGTTGGAAAGAAGAATGCACAGTTTGCTAAAATCGCCTCGTGTGACGGGTTTGAAGTTCGTCATCGTATCTGCCATCTACACTTTTGATGAACTTCAAACCCATGAGTCACACGAGATCTAAAATTTACTCGTGTCGTTTCGATTCCAAAGTTCGCATCGGCGCTTGCCCAGAGATCTTGCGAACTTTGGAATCGCGACACGAGCGGCGGAAACGACGTCATAAAATTTTGGCTCCCGGCGCGATTATCTCAAGGCCACCCATATAGGGCTTCAAGGCCGCCGGCACGGTAATGGAGCCGTCCTGCTGCTGGTGGTTTTCCAGCACAGCAATCAACGTGCGGCCTACTGCTAGGCCGGACCCATTCAGCGTGTGCACAAAGCGCGTGCCTTTGGTCTCGCCGGAGGGACGATAGCGCGCGTTCATGCGTCGCGCTTGGAAGTCGCCGGTATTGGAGCAGCTCGAAATTTCGCGGTAGGTGTTTTGTCCCGGCAGCCAGACCTCAAGATCATAAGTGCGGTTTGCACCAAAGCCCACGTCGCCGGCACACAGCGCCATAACGCGGTAGGGCAGCTCCAGCTTCTGAAGGATACCTTCGGCGCATTTTGTCATGCGCTCCAGCTCGGCTTCGGACTCTTCCGGCGCCGTTATGCTGACCAATTCGACTTTCTCGAACTGATGATTGCGGATCATGCCTTTGGTGTCCCTGCCCGCAGCACCCGCTTCCGAACGGAAGCACGGGGTGAAAGCCGTCATGCGCAACGGCAGGGTCGCGCCATCCAGGATGCGTTCAGCAACCAAATTGGTCAGCGAGACTTCTGCGGTCGGAATGAGATAAAGACCGGCGGTCGTCTGGAACAAGTCGGCGCCGAATTTCGGCAGCTGGCCGGTGCCGGTCAGCGCCACATCGCGCACCAGTAACGGCGGATTGACTTCGGTGTACCCGTTCGCGGTCGTATGCGTGTCGAGCATCAGCTGCGCAATGGCGCGCTCGAGCCGCGCCAAAGCGCCCTTCAAAACGACAAAGCGCGCGCCGGACATGATCGCCGCCTGGTCGAAATCCATCAGACCCAAAGCCGCACCCAGATCAGCATGCTCTTTGGGCGAGAAATTAAATTCGCGCGGTGTGCCCCAACTCCGCACAACCACATTGGCGCTTTCGTCCCGGCCGTCCGGAACAACGGGCAGCAGAATATTGGGAATGGTCAGCAACAGGCTTTTGACCTTCTCGCCAAGGAGTTTTTCCTCTTCCTCAAGCGCGGTCATTTTATCTTTGATCTCGGCGACTTCGGCCATCAAGGGCGCGGCATCGCCGCCTTTAGCCTTAACGCCACCGATTTGCTTCGAGACATCGTTACGCCGGCTTTGCAGAACCTGCAGTTCGGTGGTGGTGGCGCGGTGGCGCTTATCGAGATCGAGCACGGTGGCCGACACTGCGGCAGCACCACGGCGCGCCAAAGCCGCATCGAGGGCGTCGGGGTTTTCTCTAATCCACTTGAGGTCGTGCATAGGTTTTAAGCCTTGAAACGGTTTCCAGGCTTATACGAGGCGGGCTTGAATCCGTCCAGGGGCGAGACCGTTTCAGGCCCTAAGCAGCGTTGAAATCGGTGTCTTCCCCATCCGAATCGCTGCCGTCGGCGGCATCGTCTTCAGGTTTTTTTCCGACCATACGCGCGCCAATGACCGACAGCTCGTAGAGCGCCAGCATAGGCACCGCGAGGCTCATCATGCTGACGACGTCAGGCGGAGTGACGAACGCTGCGAAGATGAAAATAATGATGATGGCATAGCGGCGCTTGCTGCTGAGCGTATGCGCCGAAATGATCCCAACCCGCGCCAACAACACCAACAGCACCGGCATTTGGAAGGCCAGCCCGAAGGCGAGGATCATCATCATAAAGGTGTCGAGGTATTCACTGACCTTGGGCATCATCTGAATGGACAGATCGCCCGGAGCCGCCGGCAAGGTCTGGAAGCTTAGCAGAAACTTCCAAGCCATGGGCATGACGACGTAATAGGCCAGCGCGCCGCCCAGAAAAAAGAGAACCGGCGCAGCAAATAGGAACGGCACAATGGCGCGCTTTTCGTGTTTATAAAGCCCGGGCGCTACAAACTGCCAAAGCTGATGGGCGAAAACCGGGAACGTCACAAAAGCCGCGGCGAAGATCGCGACCTTCATTTGTGTCATGAAGGCCTCGGCCAAAGCAGTGTAAATCATCTGATTGCTGCCGCCCGTTTGCTCCATCGCATGCGCCAAAGGCGCGGCCAGGAACGCATAAATATCCTTGGATAATGGCGCAGCGATGAAGAATGCCACGATCAACGTGATAATCGAATAGATCAGACGCTTACGCAGTTCGGCCAAATGCTCGAGCAGCGGCATCGAGTGGCTGTCGGGATCGTCGGGCGGGAGTGGTGGTGAGGCCTTTACGGGCAGCGAGGCGTTCATGAATGCGCCGTCGGGGCCGTTGTAGAAGGAGCAACTGCCGCAGTTGAAGCCACTGACGTTTCAGTAGGCGGGAGTGCCGAAGGTGCGGATTCCGTTTGAGCCTGAATCTCAGCCAGCGGCAGCGCGGTTTGCTCAACGACTGGCTGCTCGATGACAGGCTGGTCAACGACAGGCTGGTCGTTGATATGGCCTTCGATCAAAGGCGCATTGAGCTGGGCCGTCATCTCGCCGGTCGGATCGACGACCTTGGCGACTTCCGCATGAACATTGGTGGTCGAGAATTTCTGAACCTGATCGCGCAACTCGGCCAGTTCGGCGTCCCGAACAATGTCGTTCACATGGCCCTGAAGCTCGGACGTGAGGCTGCGCATCTTGCGCACAACCTTCGCCATCGTGCGCATGGCTTGTGGCAGTTCTTTCGGGCCGAGCACCAGAACCGATACCAGCCCGATAACCGCTATCTCCGACCACGCGAAATCGAACATCAGAAAGGTCCGTTCACTTTAGCCGGCCATAGCCCCGCCGGCTGGCAATGGTGCGCTAGGCGACCGGGTCTTTTTCTTTGGCGGCAACCTTGCCTTCGATGATCGTCGGACCGGAGGCCGGCGGCGGCGGATGATGCTCGTCGTCGTCGTCCTTGATACCTTTTTTGAAGGCCTTAACGCCCTTGGCCACGTCGCCCATAAGGCCGGAAATCTTGCCGGTACC
>CAITZE010000008.1 GCA_903896775.1 uncultured bacterium | reverse complement strand
GGTGATGGCTTCCGAGGCCACCACGAAGAACCAGCCGCCAGAGGCCGACATCATGACGTTCCACACCAACTGCGGCATGGCGAAGGGCACTTCCAGCCGCCAGAATTTGCGCCATGGCGACGCCCGGAACATGCGCGAGGCCTCTTCAAGATCCAGCGGCACCGTGCGAAACGACTGGTACATACTGAACGTGATGTTCCAGGCTTGTGAGGTGAATACCGCGAAAATCGACGCGCATTCGACGCCCATGAGGCTATGCGGAAACAGCGCGATGAAACCGACGACGGTGATGGTGAGGAAGCTTAAGATCGGCACCGATTGCAAAATGTCGAGCACCGGCACCAGCAAGCGCCCCATCATTACGCTTTTGGCGGCCAGCGCCGCATAAACCAGGCTGAAGATCAGCGAGGCGATCATCGCGATGGTCATGCGCAACACGGTGCGTAGCGCATATTCCGGCAAGTTGCGCGGATCGAGCGAGATGGTCAGCTCGGTCTTGTCGAGGTCGAAGGGAATGGTCATGCCCTGATGGCCGTGGGCGATAAGGGCGACCGCGCCGATCACAAGGACCAGCGCTAACACGTCCCAATGATTTGGCAACGCCGGGCGGCGAATGCTTGGGACGGTAAAGCTATCCATGATGTGGCCCAGCGTGGGGTGGTGTGTTCATTAAAGCCAGCCGCGCATTTTGAAGCGCGCGTAAACCACGCAGCATATGGCCACGATAACGCCGAGCGCCGCCGGGTAGGCGATTTGCGGGGCCACATCGGGCATGGCTTTGTAGATCATGTCCCAGGCGGCGGCGAGAAAGATGCCGGTCGCGAAGATGCCGGCCCAGGCGGTTTGGCGTTTGATGACTTCGTTGTCCTCGATGGTCACCATCAGCAGGTTGACCTCGATCGAGGTCGAAATGGTTTCACGGATCGTATCGATCGAGGTGTTCATACGCACAAGATGATCGTAAACATCGCGGAAGTATTCCTGACTGCTCGCACACACCACGGGAACGCGGCCACCGTAAAGCTTACCGGTCGCTTCCATCAGCGGCAGCACGCCGTGTTTCATCAGCGTGATTTTGCGCTTCAAGGTCTGCAGGCGTTCGATGCTGACGCGCGGCGATCCGTTGTCGAAGATAAATTCCTCGATCTCTTCCAGCTGGCTCTCAAGGTTTTCGATGATCGGGAAATAACGATCCACCACCGCATCGATCAAGGCATACAGCACGAAGCTGGCGCCCTGTTTCAGAAGATGCGGTTCGCGTTCGCAGCGGTCGCGCACGCCGATGAAGTTCTGCTTGCTGCGGTTGCGGACCGAGAGAATATAATTGCGCCCGACGAAGACGTCGATTTCGCCAACGTGAAGATCGTTGTCGATGACTTCGATCAAATGCATGACGGCGAAAATCGAATTGCCGTATTCCTCGATTTTCGGACGCTGATGCCCGAGATGCGCATCCTCGACCGCAAGTTCATGCAAATTGAACTCGCGCTGCATGGTCGCGAGTTCCTGGTCGGTCGCATCCTTCAGTGCCACCCAGACGAAACAATCCGGGCGTACGATGTAGCCATGAATGTCGCTGATGGGGATGTCAGCGAGCTTCCGCCCATCCTGGTAGGCGATGCAGTTGATTAGCATAAAGCCCCCCGGCGCTTATGATGTTGATATCCCGCAGAATAGGCCCGCCCCCTTGCCGAGGGCCAGCGCAAAGGCGGAGTCAAACGGGCGATAGTGCATTGTAATTTTTCGGCAATATCCCGTCCCGAGGGCGCCGAAAAACCCCCTCAGACTAGCTTCATACGGAATACGGTGCCCTAAAACAGACAGCCCCCTCTACCCTAATCACCCTATTCACGCTAATTTCTTACTCTATAAGGGAGCTGATAGGGGAAAGTCGCTGGCGCCGGGCGGTGCCGGCGGCCTTAAGGGTATGATCCGTAATGACGACTTCGATATCGCGCAGTTGCCTTATGGCATTGGTCTTATTATCGGGAATGCCAGCCCTAGCGGCCGGGGACGATACGGTGGCCGGGTTCCCTTTGCCGGACTGGCTCAGCCTCCACGGCCAGTTCACCACGGTCGCGCAAACCTATCCCTCGTTCACCTCGCCGTTCCAAGGGACCAATAGCCTGGATGGCCACCACCAGACCCAAGAAACCATTGATGCCACGTTGTTTGTGGGACTGAAGCTGTTCGATGGATTGGAGCTTTACGCCAACCCCGAGATCGACCAGGGCTTTGGGCTCAGCAATACTCTAGGTCTGGCCGGCTTCTCGAGCGGCGAGGCCTATAAAGTCGGCAAGTCCGACCCCTACTTCCGTCTGCAGCGCGCCTTCGTGCGTTATACCCTAGGGCTGGGCGATGCGTCCGAACCAACCGAAAGTGCGGCCAATCAATTTGCCGGACCGCACCCCACCGACAACATCACGCTGACCCTCGGCAAAATCTCGGTCGGCGATATTTTCGATACCAACACCTATACCCACGACCCGCGCGCCGATTTTCTGAATTGGTCTTTGATCGATTCCGGTGCTTTCGATTATGCCGCCGATGCCTGGGGCTATAGCTACGGCGCTGTGGCTGAGTGGACGCAAAGCTGGTGGACCTTGCGGGCCGGGGTCTTCGATTTGTCTGATGTGCCCAACAGCATCCATCTTGAAACCGGCTTCCAGCAATTCGAACTCGTCGCCGAGGCCGAGGAACGGCACGAGCTGTTTGGGCAACCGGGCAAGATCAAGGTGCTGGGCTTCGTCAATCGCGGGCGCATGGCGCTTTATCGCGATGCCGTGGCTCTCGGTCAGCAGACCGGTGCCACGCCGGATGTGGCGCTGGTGCGGCATTACCAAAGCCGGCCTGGCGCCGCTGTGAACGTCGAGCAAGGATTGACCAGCGATATCGGCGCGTTTTTGCGGGTGAGCTTCAACGACGGCAGTAAAGAAGCTTACGAGTTCACCGAGATCAATCGCTCGGCGGCCGTTGGGCTCGCAGTCAAGGGCACGCTTTGGCATCGGGCCGCCGACACCGTGGGCGTGGCCGGTGTGGTCAATCAGATATCGCCCGCAGCCCGCGCTTATTTGGCCGCCGGCGGATTAGGCATTCTGATCGGCGACGGCCAGCTGCCGCGCTATGGCTCCGAGGATATTCTCGAGGTCTATTACAAAGCGGCTGTGATCGAAGGCATCAATCTCACCTTCGATTATCAGCATATCGCCGATCCGGCTTACGATGCGGCGCGCGGTCCTGTCAATATCCTGGGCCTCAGGTTCCACGCTGAGTTCTGAAAATCACAAACAAAAACGGCGCCGTTCCAAAAAGGTGCGGCGCCGTGATTGTTTCGAAGGTCTCCTGCTATTGCAGGATGACCAGCAAATCCTCGCTGCCGCGCTTGATGAACAAGGCAGTCTGGCGTTCGGACTTCTTCACGGCATCGGTGAAGTCGTCGACGCTGGCGACTTCCTTGCGGTTGACCGACACGATGATGTCGCCGGGGCGCAGGTTCGATTGGAACGCCGGGCTGCCGCGCTCAACGTTGACGACTTTCACGCCCTTCACCTTATCGCTGGCGTCGGTATTGCTAAAGGTCGCGCCTTGCAAAGCGGGGCGGTCTTCGGCTTTGGCTTCCACCACCTGTTCTTTGGGTTTGCCGATGGTGATCTTGAAGTCTTTCTTGGCGCCGCCGCGCATCACGGTGACGTCGACAGACGTGCCCAAGGTCAACATGCCGATGCGGTTGCGCAAGTCGATCATGCTATGGAGCGGGGTGCCGTCCATTGCGATAGCAACGTCGCCGGCTTTAAGGCCGGCTGCTTCCGCGGGTGAGCCTTTGACGACACTGCCGATCAACGCACCCTCTGTCTGGCTGATGCCGAGGTTCTTGGCGAGTTCTGGCGTCATATCCTGGATGGACACGCCGATCTGACCACGGCGCACTTCGCCGTAAGCGATCAGCTGGTTCATGACGGACTTGATCATCGTCGACGGAATGGCGAAGCCGACGCCGACGTTACCGCCGGAGGGTCCGATGATCGCAGTGTTGATGCCGATCAGTTCGCCCTTCAGGTTGACCAGCGCGCCGCCGGAATTGCCCGGGTTGATGGAAGCATCGGTTTGAATGAAGTCCTCATAGCCTTCGATAGAGCCGCCCATGGAGCGGCCCATGGCCGAGACGATGCCCGAAGTCACGGTCTGGCCGAGGCCGAAAGGATTGCCCACAGCAATCACATAGTCGCCAACGCGTGTAGCGCTGGCGTCGCCCAAGGGCAGAGCGGTGAGATTGTCGGCGTCGACTTGCAATAGTGCGATGTCAGTTTCCTTGTCGGAGCCGATGACCTTTGCCGTTAGGGTGCGCTTGTCCTTCGGTAGCGTAATCACGATGTCAGTGGCGTCATCGATGACGTGATGGTTGGTGAGGATATAGCCTTTCTTGGCGTCGATGATGACGCCGGAGCCGACAGCCGAGCGCTCTTGCGACGGCATCTTGTCGGGCAGATCGAAGAACCGGCGGAACTTGGGGTCCTTCAGCAGCGGATTGTCTTCCATGTCGAGTTTCGACTTCACTGCCACATTGACCACGGCCGGCGTCACCTTTTCGACCAGCGGCGCCAGCGTCGGCATGCCGTCGCGCATCGGCACAGCGATGTCGGCTGCCCAGGCTTGAGAGAGCGTGAAGGCGGGCGCTGAAAAAGCGAAACTTGCAGCCATCGCCGCCGCAGGCAGGAGGCGAGAAATCCGTCCGATCATATGAGTGTGGCCTTTCGTGCCGATTTTGCTGCGCGCCATTCCGAAGCGCGCATGTATGAAAGTAAAGCGGAGGGCACGGTCTTCAAGCAGCGTTATTGAGCGCCGGTATACCCACACCCCGATCATAGGGATGTTAACGTGGTGCTTGGGGAGGATCAAACAGGGATAACAGCTATTTAATGTCGTCTGAGCGATGGAATCGCGAGATTTTTCAAGGACATTTACCCGTCGGCAAGTCCATGCGCTCTCACTTGGGCATTACGGTGCGTTACCCTGTTCGCCTTGACACCCGAGGGTGCGCAATCCGACCGTAAGCGCATCCCAATAAGGAGTCTGGCCATGCGCACGTCGCGACATTCATCACCGCTCATGACATCTCCTCTCATGACGAGGGCCGGCTTTTTGAAAGCCGCGGCACAGACCGCAAGCGCTGTCGTGCTGACCTCCGCGCTGCCGGCGTTCGCCGCAACACCAGCTTTGGCCGTGCGTCCTATCCCGCGCAGCACAACCGGGGAACGCTTACCGGTGATTGGGCTCGGCACGCGCGACATGAGCCGCGCCGATGCTAAGGCTGTCAGCGGGCAGGGCGATGTAATCGCGACACTTTTGAGCAGCGGCGCGAAGATCATCGATACCGCTGCATCGTATACGGGTGGAGAGTCCGAAGCCATCATCGGCGAGGCGCTCGCGAAAACATCGTCGCGCGGCAAGGCGTTCATCGCGACAAAGTTCGCCGAGCACGGCAAGGAGAACGGCCTGCGCTCTATCGAGACGTCTTTCAGACAACTCCGTACTGAGATGATTGACCTCATGTTCATCCACAACATGGTCGATATCCCCACGCAGTTACCGACGCTCGAAGACTTCAAGGCGCGCGGAAAGTTCCGCTATATCGGCATTTCCGACACCAGCGACCGCCAGGATGAACTGATCAAATCCCTCGACCGCTTGGACTTCATCGAATTCGCCTACGCGGCCGACTCACGCGAGGCGGAAAAACGCTTGTTGCCCGCTGCACTCGATAAAGGCGTTGCCTGTTTGATCGCTTTGCCGCTGGGGCGTGGCCGCGCGCTCGAAGCGGTAAAAGGCAAAGAGGTACCGGCGTGGGCGAGGGAAGAACTCGGCGTCGACAGCTTCGCGCAGCTTCTGTTGAAATTTGTCATTGGTCATCCGGCCGTCACGGCGGCAATTCCTTCGACATTGGATCCCAAGCATATGGCAGAGGACCTCGCCGCCGGACGCGGGGCCATTCCCGACGCAAAGCAACGCGCCAAAATCGCGGCGATCTGGGAAAACGCCTAAAGGCGGGGCCCCTTAAATTGGCTGATTCCGGTCAATTCACTCCGTGCGGGCCCAGGGAGAGAGAAAATATTTCCCCATAACAATACCCTAGTAAAACGATAGGGATTTAGATGTTACGCCCGGCCCGGGAAACCCTATGATCCGTCCCAGTCGCCGAATCGAGCGGCATAAACGTGAGGACAGACCATGCGTCGCTTCCGCGCTCTCAAGATCACCGAAGGCTTCATTGCCCAGGCCGTCGCCTTTTCCGCTTTCATCATGGTGGCGGTGGTGGTGTCGGGCGTCGCCCATCCGGTGAAGGCCGGCCAACGCCAAATGCGCGCGCATGACGCAGCCTGCCAGACGGCGTCATGTAGGCCGTCCGGCCTCTGACGTTTTTTTAGGCTTAAAAGCCTAGTAACTAGATCGACAAATATCCATTAGACTTAAAAAGAGGGGTTCCCATGAATTTCCGCACGAAAAATTTCCATCGCTTATATGTTGCTGCGTTGCTGGCCGGTGTTGCGACCGCCGCTGTGTCCACACCCGCTCTG
>CAITZE010000007.1 GCA_903896775.1 uncultured bacterium | reverse complement strand
TGGCATCCGATCTGGCCCGTTACGTGACCGGCGTGACTCTGCCGGTCGATGGCGGATTCCTGGCGCTATGAAAACGATCCGTACCCCGGTTCTGGAGATCGCGTATCTGGAATCCGGTCCGGCCGACGGCCCGGCGGTGATCCTGCTGCACGGCTGGCCGTCGGATGTGCACGACTACGACGGCGTCGCGCCGCCACTGGCTGCCGCCGGATATCGCGTGCTGGTTCCCTGGTTGCGCGGATTCGGCGAAACCCGGTTCCTGTCCGCGACCACACCGCGCAGCGGACAGCAAGCGGCCCTGGGCGCCGATGTCCGGGATTTTATGGATGCGCTGTCGATTCCGAAGGCGATCCTGGTCGGCTATGACTGGGGTGGCCGAGCGGCGTGCGTTGTGTCGGCGCTGTGGCCAGAACGAGTAACCGGGCTGGTTTCCATCACAGGTTACGGTATCCAGGACATTGCGGCATCGGGAAAACCCGCGTCGGCGGAACAGGAACATCGTTACTGGTATCAGTGGTATTTCCATACCGAACGCGGACGTGCGGGGCTGACAATGAACCGGGCGGAGCTGACCCGGTTGCTGTGGCGGCTATGGTCGCCGAACTGGGCGTTCGACGACGCAACGTTGCAGGCAACCGTTGCCAGTTTCGACAATTCGGACTTCGTCGATGTGACCATCCAGTCCTATCGGCACCGTTATGGCAATGCCCCTGGTGACCCTGCCTACGACGCGATCGAATCCGCACTGGCAGCGTTACCGCCTATCTCCGTGCCAACGATCGTTCTGCATGGCGAGGAAGACGGTGTCGGTGCGCCAGCCAGTTCGATCCCGCGCGACCGGTTGTTCACCGGCGGAATGACCCGGCATTTGACCCCGCGTGCAGGGCACTTCCTGTCGCGGGAAAACCCGAACGACGTCGTGGCGGCGGTCGTGCAATTGACCACAGTGGCATAGACTCGGAGAAGGAGAAGCAATGATGGACATAATTCCGAGCGGCCAGACCCTGGGGGCGCGGGTCGAAGGCATCGATCTGGCGAACCCGCTGCCGGACAGCGATTTTCAAAATGTGCTGCGTGCACTCGGTCAGCATGGCGTCCTGTGTTTCCCGAAGCAAACGTTCGAAACGCCCGCATTCCGGGCGTTCGCCAGCCGGTTCGGTGACCTGGAAGTCAACGTCGCCAACCTGTATTTCGAGCCCGGTTTCCCGGAGATCATGATCCTGTCGAACCAGATCGGTTCGGATGGCAAGCCCGTCGGGCTGAACGATGCGGGCCAGGGCTGGCACACCGACATGTCGTACAGCAAGGACATCGCCCTGGCGAACGTGCTGCATGCGCAGGCGGTGCCGGTGCGCAACGGTAAATCCGTGGGTGAAACCCAGTTCCGCAACATGCATGCGGCCTACGATGAACTGCCCGACGCCATCAAACACAAGATCGAAGGCCGCACCGCGACGCATGACTTTGAGAAATTCTGGGAGGTGATGCGCCTGCGCCCCGGCTCTCGCCGCAATCCGCTGACCGAGGAACAAAAGCGTAAGAACGAAGCGCGCAAAAAGCAGAAGGTCATCGAAGTCAAAGAGATCAAGCTGCGCCCGAACATTGACGATCACGATTACGATGTGAAAATGCGCGCCATGAAACGCTTCCTCGAAGAAGGCGATAAGGTGAAAGTCACCTTGCGCTTCCGCGGCCGCGAAATGGCGCATATGGCACTGGGACACCAGCTTCTTGCACGCGTGAAGGCCGACTTTGAAACCGACGCTAAAGTCGAGCAGGAACCACGTTCCGAAGGTCGCCAGATTGTGATGGTTGTGGCGCCGAAATAACGGCCCCCAAACATCATTGTGACTGGAAATTGCTTTGGAGACTCGCGAGAGTCTCCAAAGTTGTTTTAGGAGAGTACTAATGTCGAAGCTCGCAGCCTTTCAAACCGCATGGGCGCCGCGTGTTCTCAGCGTTTTACGCATCGTGGCGGCCTTGATGTTCATCGAGCACGGCACACAAAAGCTGTTTGATTTTCCACCGGCCGCACATCCGATGCCACACCCCCTGCCGATGATGATGTTTGTCGGCGGCATTGTGGAGTTCGTGGGCGGGGCTCTCCTGGGGCTCGGCCTGTTCACACGTTGTGTGGCTTTCATCATCAGCGGCGAAATGGCCGTGGCGTATTTTACTTTCCATGCCCCACGCGATTTTTATCCCATCAACAACATGGGCGACTTCGCGATTCTGTTCTGCTTTGTGTTTTTCTACTTCTTCTTCGCAGGTCCCGGCCCGTGGAGTCTGGATGCGGTGATTGCCCGCAAGAAGGCCGGCGTTTAATACCCCTTTTGGAAGGATGGGTATGGGGCCCGCCCGCCTTACCTTGCAAATGCAGGGTTCCGCAGGTATAAGCGCGCCTTCCTGACGTCCGGAGCTTGTCCGGGTCAGCGAAACAGGGGCCGGAATTTATTCCGGGTCCACCGGCTAAAAGGCGAGAAAAGTCAATACTTTCAGACTTTTAGGGCATGCCTCCGGCCGGGCTCAAAAACCGTCATGCTTAATGAAAGGACGTTGAAATGCCCAAGATGAAGACCAAAAGTGCCGCCAAAAAGCGGTTCAAGATAACCGGTACAGGAAAAGTGATGGCTGGCGCCGCCCACAAGCGCCACCGCCTGATCTCCAAGTCCAAAAAAGCGAAACGTCAGAACCGTCGCACGGCTGCTTTGGCCAAGCCCGACGGCATCATCGTTAAACGCAATTTCCTGCCTTACGGCTGATCTTAAAACCGATCACGGAGCACACACATGTCACGCGTAAAACGCGGCGTAACCAAACACGCCCGCCACAAGAAAGTCCTTAGCCAGACCAAAGGCTACAGAGGCCGTCACTCGAAGGCTTACAAGACCGCCAGCCACCGTCTGCAAAAAGGCCTGCAGCATGCTTACGATGCGCGCCGTCTGAAGAAGCGCGATTATCGCTCGCTTTGGATTCAGCGCATCAACGCCGGCACGCGCGCCTTTGGGTTGACCTACTCCCGATTTATCGACGGGCTCAAGAAGGCTGGGGTCGAGCTGGACCGTAAGGTTCTTGCCGACATCGCCTTGAAGGAGCCCGAAACCTTCGCCAACCTGGTGAAGCAGGCCCAAGCCGCGCTCGGTTAAGCTTCTCGTCGATTCCCGCGAATAGCGTAGGCAAAGGGGCCGCCTTCCCAGGCAGCCCCTTTGCTATGTTCGAACGACGATACCTTTGAACGACGACATTTTCGACCGACGATGGCGTAAACGAGCCACCTTATGACCAACACCACTCTCACGACGCTACGCGATCAGATCCTGGCCGATTGCACTGCCGCGCCCGATATCGCGGCCATCGAAGCCTTGCGCGTCTCTGCCCTCGGCAAGAAGGGCAGCATCACCGGGTTGATGAAAGACCTGGGCGCCATGGCGCCCGAAGAACGCAGAGCTTTCGGCCAGCAAATCAACGTCGTGAAAGACGAAGTTGCCGCCGCTCTTGAATCCCGCAAGGCGGTTCTTGAGGCCGCGGCGCTTGAAGCACGCCTGGCCAGCGAAAGCATGGACGTCACCTTGCCGGTGCGCCCCGAGACCAAGGGGACATTGCATCCCATCAGCCAGACCATGGACGAAGTGGCTGCGATTTTCGCGCAGATGGGTTTCGAGATCGCCGACGGGCCCGACATCGAAGACGACTTCCACAATTTCACGGCGCTGAATTTCCCGCCCGGCCATCCGGCGCGCGAGATGCACGACACGTTTTTCCTTCCCACGGCGGAAGATGGGCAGCGATACCTGCTGCGCACACATACATCGCCCGTGCAGATCCGCACCATGATGAGCCGGAAGCCGCCGATCCGCGTGATCATACCGGGGCGGACCTATCGCTGCGACTACGACATGACTCACACGCCGATGTTCCATCAGGTCGAGTTGTTGGTTATCGACACGGCTACCAACATGAGCCACCTGCGTGGGTGCTTGCAGGAATTTGTGCGCACCTATTTTGGCGTCGATGATTTGACGACGCGTTTTCGGCCCTCGTTCTTCCCCTTCACCGAACCGTCGGCGGAAATGGATATCGGCTGTTCGCGCAAAGGCGGCGAACTCAAGATCGGCAACTACGGCGATTGGCTGGAAATCCTTGGCTGCGGCATGGTGCATCCAAATGTGCTGCGCGCTTGCGGCCTTGATCCCGACGTTTATCAGGGCTTTGCCGCCGGCATGGGCATCGAGCGCATCGCCATGCTGAAGTACGGCATCCCCGATCTGCGCACATTCTTCGAATCCGATCTCAGGTGGCTGAGGCACTACGGCTTCGCCGCTCTCGATATCCCGAGCGTAACCGGAGGATTGACGCGATGAGTAAAGCCCCGCCGAAAGCACCGGTGCCGCCGGTTTATGCCCATCTGCCGCAATGGGCGTTGGGTCACACCAAAGAAGAAGCCGACGCGCTTTGCACGTTGGTGCTGGACGGTAAAAAGACCGCCATCAGCAATGCGCTTTATCAGTTCGAAGATGAACCCGCACCGGAGGAGGGCGACCGCAGCGTTCTTCTGGATGGCAGCGGCCGCCCACGTTGCGTGATTGAATTCACGGAAGTTGAAGTCGCACCCTTTGAAGAAATCGATGCCAAATTCGCCCACGCCGAGGGCGAAGGCGATTTGTCGCTAAAGCACTGGCTAAAGACCCGCGAGGCGACCTTTACGCGCGAGGGTTACTTCGCACCCGACATGCTTTTGTTATGCCAGCACTTCCGCGTCATCGAACGTCTTGAGTTCCGGAGAGTCGCACCTTGAGGACCTCCGCATGAAGTTCACGCTGTCCTGGCTTAAGGACCATCTCGATACACAAGCCTCGCTCGATGAGATCAGCGCCAAGCTGACATCCACAGGGCTTGAGGTCGAAAGCGTCACCAATCCCGCAGCGGGATTGGAAAGCTTCATCGTTGCCCATATCGCGGAAGCCAAACAGCATCCCAATGCCGACCGTTTGCGCTTATGCACGGTTGAGACAGGCACCGAAACCTTGCAAGTGGTTTGCGGCGCGCCCAATGCGCGCAGCGGCCTGAAGGTTGTACTCGCGCGCCCCGGCGTGACCATTCCCGCCACCGGCGACGTGTTGAAGAAGGGCGCCATTCGCGGCGTCGAAAGTCAAGGCATGCTGTGTTCGGCCGGCGAGTTGAAATTGCCGCTTGAAGGCGATGGTATCATCGAACTGCCGGCTGATGCGCCGGTCGGCGCGCCGATCACGCAAGTGCTCAACTTCGATCCCGTGATTGAAATCAATCTCACGCCCAACCGTGTCGACGCACTCGGCGTTTACGGCATAGCGCGCGATCTCGCGGCGGCGGGTTTGGGTAAGCTGAAGCCCATCAATAGCGCCGCCGTGCCGGGCAAATTCGAGAGCCCGCGCAAAGTGAAGATGCGCCTATTGGGTGGCGACGAGAAACTCTGCCCGCAATTTGTCGGACGCACGATCCGTGGCGTGAAGAATCCTGAGAGCCCGAAGTGGCTGAAGGATCGCTTGAACGCGATTGGGCTGCGGCCGGTGTCGGCGTTGGTCGATATCACGCAATATCTGACGATTGATCTGGGCCGCCCCTTACACGCCTTCGACGACGCCAAGCTCAACGGCGATGTGGGCCCGCGGCTTGCGACGCCCGGCGAAGCCCTCGCGGCGCTCAACGGCAAAACCTACACGCTTGATCCCAGTATGGTGGTGATCGCCGATGAAGCCGGCGCGCAAGGCATCGCCGGCATCATGGGCGGAGAACCGACCAGTGTTTCCGAAACCACGACAACAGTGTTTCTGGAATCGGCGCTTTTCGATCCGCTCAACATCGCCGCAACAGGGCGCAAACTTCTGATCAATTCCGATGCGCGCTATTGCTTCGAGCGCGGCGTCGATCCGGCCTCGTCGGTGACGGGCGCTGAAATCGCCACGCGCATGATTTTGGAAATCTGCGGTGGCGAGGCGTCGAGCATGGTTCTCGGCGGAGCGGCGCCCAACCACGTGCGCATGATTGCTTTCAATCCAGCACGCGTAAAATCGCTCGGCGGTGTGGAACTTCCCGCCGCCGACATCAAAGCGATTCTGGAGCGTCTTGGTTTTGTCGTCGCCGGCAGCGGCGATGCTTGGGCTGTGACGCCGCCATCGTGGCGCGCCGATGTGGAAGGTTGGCAGGATCTGGTCGAGGAGGTTTTGCGCATCCACGGCTATGACAATATTCCGCCGACGCCATTGCCGCGCGCGCCTATGCCTAAGGTTGCATTGACGGCGCAGCAGCGTCAGATGGCTTTCACGCGCCGGAGTTTAGCCGTGCGCGGCCTCAACGAGACCACCACCTGGGCCTTCCTGCCCAGCGCGCAGGCAAATCTGTTCCGCGGCGATCTGCCACTGGTGACGCTGGCCAACCCGATCAGCTCCGACCTCGACGCCATGCGTCCCTCGCTGATTCCTAACCTCGCCGCAGCCGCCGGACGCAACGCCGCCCGCGGCATGAACGATTGCGCGCTGTTTGAAGTCGGTCCCCGATTCGAAGGTACCAAACCCGGTCAGCAGACCTCAGTGGCTGCGACCCTGCGATCCGGGCATACGACGGCCCGCCATTGGGCCGGAACGCGCCGGGCTGTGGATGCTCTGGATGCCAAAGCTGATGCCCTGGCCGCCCTGGAGGCCGCCGGCACCCCGGTTTCCAGCCTCCAAACCTTCAAAGAAGCGCCAAATTGGTACCACCCGGGCCGTTCCGGCGTTCTGAAGCTGGGAAACCAGGTTTTGGCCGCTTTCGGTGAGCTACATCCGGGCGTTCTTACTGCTTTGGATGTTAAAGGCCCCATGGTCGCCTGCGAGGTTTTCCTCGACCGCCTGCCCCAGCCCAAGAAGGCCAAAGTCGGGTCTGCCCGCCCGCTGCTCAAAGCCTCGAACTTCCAGCCGGTGGAACGTGATTTCGCCTTTGTGGTGGACGCCGGGGTCGCGGCGGAATCTTTGCTACGCGCGGTGCGCAATACCGACAAGGACCTGATCACTGACATCGGCCTGTTCGACGTCTATGAAGGTCCGCATGTCGGCGAAGGCAAAAAGTCGCTGGCGGTGTCGGTGATGTTACAGCCTAAGGACGCAACTCTGACCGACGAGCAAATCGAAGGTGTTGCGAAGAAGATTGTCGCCAGTGTCGAAAAGGCTTGTGGCGGCAAATTGCGCGCTTAGAAAGTTAGTGTTGTATGACCGATCTTTCCCATATCCGTAATTTCGCGATCATCGCCCATATCGACCATGGCAAGTCGACGCTGGCCGATCGGTTGATTCAATATTGCGGCGGCCTGCAGGCGCGCGAGATGACCGAGCAAGTTCTCGATTCTATGGATATCGAGAAGGAACGCGGCATCACCATCAAAGCGCAGACCGTGCGCCTGAACTACAAAGCCGACGACGGCAAAACTTATCAGCTCAATCTGCTCGACACGCCCGGCCACGTCGATTTTGCTTATGAAGTCAGCCGCTCGCTCGCGGCATGCGAAGGCTCGTTGCTGGTGGTGGATGCCTCGCAAGGCGTTGAGGCGCAGACGCTTGCCAACGTTTATCAGGCCATCAATTCCAATCACGAAATTGTGCCCGTACTCAACAAGGTCGATCTTCCGGCCGCCGAGCCCGAGCGCGTGCGTCAGCAGATTGAAGATGTCATCGGCATCGATGCCTCGAACGCCGTACTGGCTTCGGCCAAGACCGGCATCGGCATTAAGGATGTTCTGGAAGCCATCGTCACACGCCTACCGCCGCCCGTGGGTGAAGCCGCCGAACCCTTGACCGCGCTGCTGGTGGATTCCTGGTATGACGCTTACTTGGGCGTGGTGATTCTGGTACGCGTGAAAAACGGTTCCATCAAAAAGGGCACCAAGATCCAGTTCATGTCCACGGGCACCGTTTACCCCGTGGAACGCGTCGGCGTGTTCACGCCAAAGCGCCTGGAGATTCCCGAGCTGAAACCGGGCGAGCTTGGTTTCATCACCGCCGGCATCAAAGCTGTGGCCGATTGTTCGGTCGGCGATACCATCACCGATGAAGCGCGACCGGCCGCGGAACCTTTGCCGGGGTTCAAGCCTAGCATTCCCGTGGTGTGGTGTGGCCTGTTCCCCGTGGACGCGGCGCAGTTCGAGGTCTTGCGCGAAAGCCTCGCAAAACTGCGGCTTAATGATGCAAGCTTCCATTTCTCCATGGAAAGCTCTGCAGCGCTCGGGTTCGGATTCCGCTGCGGATTCTTGGGCCTTTTGCACATGGAAATCATCCAGGAGCGCCTGGAGCGCGAATTCAATCTCGATCTCATTACGACCGCGCCCAGCGTCGTCTATCGCATCCACACGACCGACGGACAGATCGAGGAGATGCACAATCCCGCCGATATGCCCGAAGTCACGCGCATCGCGCGCATCGAAGAGCCATGGGTGAAAGCCACCGTTCTCGTGCCCGACGACTATCTCGGCACGATTTTGAAATTGTGCAACGACCGCCGCGGCGAGCAAATCGATCTGACTTATGTCGGCAACCGCGCCATGGTGGTTTACCACCTGCCGCTCAACGAAATCGTTTTCGATTTTTATGACCGCTTGAAGTCGTTGTCGCGCGGCTATGCCAGCTTCGACTACGAGGTTGGCGAATACCGTGAGTCCGATCTCGTCAAGGTCACCATTCTGGTGAACGGAGATTTGGTGGATGCGCTGTCATTCATGGCGCACCGCAGCCAGGCTGAAAATCGCGGACGCCAGATTTGCGAGCGCTTGAAGGATTTGATTCCGCGCCACCTGTTCAAGATTCCAATTCAGGCGGCTATCGGCGGCAAAGTCATCGCGCGCGAAACCATCAGCGCCTTGCGCAAGGACGTCACCGCGAAATGCTACGGCGGCGATATCTCGCGTAAGAAGAAACTGCTCGATAAGCAGAAAGAAGGCAAAAAGCGTATGCGGCAGTTTGGCCGCGTGGAAATTCCGCAGTCGGCATTTATCAACGCACTACGGATGAGCGACGATTAAGTCGCCGCGACGCGTATGCGTCGCCTGTCACAATTCTCAAAAATGTTAGTGGATTAAAAAGCTGCCGAACGGAAAACGCGGCGGCGTGCGCGGCGTTTGCGGCACGCATGCAACAGCACAAAACCGACAGCACCGAACACTACCCATGCGGGCATTGCCATAATGCCGATGCCAACTGTCGCGAGTATTTGTGTGGAATCTGTTTGCGTTGCGAAAGCCGGTGATTGGCCAACCAACAGCGTCCAGACATCGGACGTCGCCAATCCGCTATAAGCACCTGTTCCCAAGGCCATAACGGCCTCAGCTGAGGCCATAATCATGGCTAGAACCATCAATGCCCAACCTGCTGCACGCCCGAATATCACTGGAGCCCCACGTCTCTTAAGTCCGTTTCTTACCCCGTTGCGTGAGATATACCCCATAAATTGCTTAAATTACAGTGGATTCGGGGATTATTTCGATACGCGACTATTTTTGCGTGCAGGGGCGGTGCCAAAGTTATCCCCAAGCCTGTGGAAAATGTGGAGATTCTGCCGCTTTGCAGCGAATTACCCTAAAGGGGTTTGTTGCGGAGGGCCCCCTGCTCGGTTAGGTTCTGCGCCTTCCATCAAGACCTTACCGACCGAGTCGGACGTGCGACTCGGAGGTCAGGCTGGGAACAGGAGGGGTGGCCGAGTGGTTGAAGGCGCACGCCTGGAAAGTGTGTATACGTCAAAAGCGTATCGCGGGTTCGAATCCCGCCCCCTCCGCCACGCTTAGCTTTTGTTGGCGAGCGACCCGCGAGCTTACAAAAGCTTGCGCCCTGCCGAGCCTTGCGAGGCAGGGCGTCGCAAACTCCGCGCTTAGTTTGCTGTTCTGCGCGCCGGAATTTGCTGCTGGCGCCCGCAAGCCTCAATCCAAAGATCGCGCACAATGTCGCCGAAGGCTTTTGCGAATCCCGCGCCGTCCATAAGCGCGGAGCGTTGTAGCATTCCGGGCAGGGCGCCGCGTAAGACCGCAAGAGCCGAAATATCGGCAGCCTTGCTGCTGGCGAGCGCCACGTAGTCCGCAGCGTCTTTAGCGATCCAGCTATCCAGACCCACCGTTCTCAGATGTACGGAAGAATGCCGACTTCCAAAGCGATTGCCGGGACGTGTGATCACCGGCACGCCCATGGATAACGCTTCGATGGTCGCAAGCCCGCCGGAATAGGGCATCGGATCCAGCGCGATATCGATATCGCCGTAGGCACGCAGCATGTCCATTGGATCGGCGGCGCCTGGGTGGAATATCAAGCGCCCCGCCTCGACGCTATGCCGCGCGAACATCGCGGCGAAACGCGTTTTCGTATCCGCATACTGAAACTCACGCGCGTTCAGCAGAAGGCGCGACGACGGTAAGTTGCGCAAAATTTCCGCCCACAGCGCAACGGTAGTGGGCGAAATTTTATAAGCGCTGTTGAAGCAGCCGAAAGTTACATAGCCATTTCCTGCTGCGGGCAGCGGCCCTACAAAAGGCGCGTCAGGCGGTGGAGCGTAGCGATAGAGATTATCCGCTACATGGACGATGGGCTCCGCATACCAACGCTGATCTGTGAGCGGAAGATGGCCGGCATCGCCAATGACCGCATCTATTGTTGAAAGGCCTGTGCTGCCAACATAATCAAGCCACGACACCTGCACAGGCGCGGGTTTTCTGGCAAAAACGCCGGGCCGGCCGCCCAATGTATGGCCGTTGATATCGACCAAAACGTCTATGCCGTCCGTAGCAATAAAAGCCGCAGCTTCGTCGTCGGTCAGGTCGTGGATATCGCGCCAGCGGTTGCAGAGATTTTGGAAAGATCGCGTCGTGCCGTCGCGCACCTCGGCGTTCGAGTAAAATGTCACCGACCAATCCGCGGGACGGTTGTCGAACAGCGGCCGTGCCAGGAATAAGGTCGAGCAGAGGCGAAAATCGCGAGACAAGAATCCGACGTTGAGGCGTTTTTGCGGATCGAAGGCTGCATTGGGCCAAGCCGCGCGTGGTTTCACATTTGTGGTGTGGGCCGCCGCCCATGATTTCGTCTCGGCGAAAATCGCCGGCTCGTCGATGGTGTCGGCATATTGCATCGCCATGAGCAACCGCGAATGGATGTCGGGATCGTTAGTTTCAGTCAATAGCGTGCGGTAGCAGGCAATTGTCTCGCTCACTGCACCCAGCACGATGTGAGCGTTGGCTTTTATTTCAAGCGCACGATGCGCATTACGGGCATCGCCATTTTTGCGCAAGCTTATGCACGTGTCGGCAGCGGCAATCGTTTGAAGAGGTTCGCCGCGATTGAACAATATGAGAGCCAGGACCAACGGACCGGCACTGTCGGAAGGATAGAGCGCGATAAATTCCCGTGCGAGACTTTCAGCCTCTTTCAGAGCGTCGCTTAGGGTCTCGTTACGCGTTTGCGCGGCGGTACGCAGCGTTTCGATCAGGGATAGTCGCAACCCGCGCCCACCGGGAAACCGTACGACGAGATCCTTGAAGATCGCGATAGCTTCCACAATATGTTCAGGCTGATCTCGCAGAAATCTGGCATAGTTTGCAGCGAGTGGCAGGTTGTCGGAGAAGCGGTTGCGGCCGTTGCGATATGTCGCTGCAGCCTCGGCCCGCTTGCCAAGCGCAGCTTGAGCGGCGGCTAAGATACCGAAGGCCTCCGCACTTTCAGTTTTAGCCAATGAGGTGCGCGCAAAGCGTTCCGCACGCGCGGAGTCACCTGCAGCCAACCATTCCGCAGCCGCTTGCGCATCCGCTACAGCGCTCGCGGGCGACGGAACTGGTCCACCGCGCGCCGCGGACAGGATGGCACGGTCGAGATATCCGAAGGCTTGCATGACCGCTGCATGATCTTGCGCAATGCGCGCGGCCTGATCCGCCGTCAGTTTTTCCCGCCAGCCGCCGGCGCGCCCCTCGCGAAAGAAGCGTTGCGTTTGATATTCGCGCTCCTTGAACCCAGCGCTTTCTTCCTGAGCGCGAAGGGTCTTAAAGCTTGCCGCCTTTATTGCCTGGGCGATGATACTGGTATCGTTTGGCAGACCCAGAAATCGGGCGACCCCGGTGAAAGGATCTTCCGGCTTTGCATGCATGTCTTCATATCGAATGGTGTGGACGCGCAAGGCTTGCTCGGGCTCGTAACGTCCGGGGTTCATAACATGAAGGTGAAAATCGCAGTCCGGCGATTGAGAAAGCGCCGACTGAATTAAAGTAGCGGCGAATGTTTGGGCATAGATGCCATCGGCTGCCGCAAATATTAGCGGCTTACCGGTATTCGCAGGAGGCGATCCTTTGATCTCTGGAAGCGTTTGAACGCTTGCTTCGAGGTGCTTACGTTGGCAGAAAAATTCGAGCTTTTGAAAATCGACGACATTGAGTCCTTCAGGCTTCAATGCAAAAGCCTCCTCTGGACGATCAAGCGTAATGGCTGCCCACATTTTGATGCGATCGTCTTTTGGGTGGCGTTCTGGCGCAACCAATATCTGCTCCAAGAACGCGGTATATGGCTTCTGCAAGCCTCTTTGCCCCAAAGCCGTAAGGGCGAGCATTCTAATATTTTGCGGCTCGTATGCGAGAGCACGGCTTAAGAAAGGTGCAGCTTCATTAAACTGTCCGAGATTCGTCAGAACGCTGCCTATATTCGCTAATATCGTGGAATCTTCCGGGCGGAACGACAGTAGTTTGCGATAACTTGCGAGCGCTTGCTTCAGATCGCGACGGCGAACTGCCGCATCTGCTCCTTCATCTAGGACGCCGACAATGTGGCGTGCCGCCTCGGCGTTGTCTGGCTGCAATTTAAGTGCTGTCGTATAGGCCTGTTCAGCTTCGGCCAGCTTTCCCTGTTTATGAAGTGTGATGCCCAGGTAGTTAAACGCTTCGACGTAATCGGGTTTAAGGGCGAGAGCTTTGCGGTAGCTGTGAACGGCCGGATCTAACTTCCCGCTATTCGTCAATCCAACGCCCAAAAGGACATGGAGAACAGGAACCTTTGGATATTTCGCGATCAATCGCCGCGCAGTTGATATCGCTTTATCGGTATGACCGTCGTTTACCAAACCCATAAGATTCTGCAGATCGGCTTGAAGCGCTAAATTCATATCGTCTATCTCTAATTTGTCTCTTCGGCACCTTTGAGATGCATGCCGCTTTTCTGTCTAGATTGTCGGCTATCGCTTTCGTCAATGCGACGTCACTTCAAATTCCCCGGATAGACAATGAAGAAGTTATCGCGATTCGGCATTTTCAATTTCGCGAGTGTCTTGGCGTTAATCTGATCTTTCTCAGTGACAAGGCCGTTGAGGAACAGCACATAAGCACTGACTGCGTAGACTTCGTCGTCGGTCAACGATTGCGGCTCGTTCAGAGGCATGGCGCGGCGTACATAGTCGAACAGCGTCGTCGCATAGGGCCAATAACTTCCGACGGTCTTGATCGGTGCATCACTCGCAAGTGTTCCGACGCCGCCAACAAGACGATCAGCGGGCTTGCCGGCGCCGTCGGCACCATGACAACCGCTACATTTCAGCGCGAAATTCTCTTTGCCTTGCGCGGCCGTGCCTTTGCCGGGCGGCAAGCCTGCGCCATCGGGGCTGATAGATCTATCCCAAGCCGCAAAGTCTTCGGGTTTTATAGGGACGCCGAGATGCGGCGTTTCCACAGCCATTGTTTGGCCTGCCGTCATCACAACGCAAAGAGCGGCGAAGGCGGATATGTGATTACGCGTAAGCATGTTTAATCACCCCGTCGGCAGCAATGCTCCAATTTGTAATGGCGTTGTTGTGATAAGCCGGATTCAAGCCGCGCTCTGCGACCAATGCGTCACGCGTGGGTTGGACATACCCCGTATCATCCACCGCGCGAGCTTGAAGCATGGCGGGTCCACCGTCCCACTTCCACGGAATGCGAAATCGGGTCACGGCTTTTGGCAGCACCGGCCCAGACAGTGCGGCCGGCGCAAAGGTTTTGCCGCCGTCGGCCGAAACATCGACACGCGTGATTGTGCCATTGCCGGACCAAGCCAGCCCGCTGATTTCATAAAGCCCCGGCGCTTTCATAGTCAGGCCCGGAGAAGGCCGTGTGATGACGGACTTGGCGTCGAGCGGAAATTTGAATTGCGCGACCTTCCCGTCTTTCAAGAGCAGCGAATAGCGCGACGTCTCATCGCGCGTCATCGTTGGGCCTTCGGTCAGTTTGATTCGATGCAACCATTTGACGTTCATATTACCTTGGAAGCCGGGCACGAGCAGACGCATGGGATAACCATTGGACGGCCTGATACGCTCGCCGTTTTGATAAAGCGCGATCATGACGTCATCGAGGGCCTTGGCGAGCGGCACGCTGCGGCTCATGGACGCGGGATCAGCGCCTTCTGCCAGGAGCCACTTTGCTTTGGGATGAATCCCGGCTTCATCCAGAATCAGCGCAAGGGATACACCCGTCCATTCGGCACAGGAAAGCAATCCGTGCAGAGTTTGAGCAGTGCCTTCCGCCGCCGTCTTAGCGTAAAGAGCGCCGCTGTTGCCGGCGCACTCGACGAAGCTGATGCGCGATGTCATGGGATAGCGCGACAGGGCCTCCAACGTGAAGACCTGCGGACGCTTGACTAGACCATGGATCAGCAAACGGTGTTCATCGGGATTGATATCGGGAATGCCATTGTGACTGCGTTCGAAATGCAATCCGTTAGGCGTGATCATGCCTTCGAGGAATTGCAGGGGCGAGCGGATCGAACCAGGGCCTGTCTTGTACATTGCATTGGGTTCGATGATGGGACCGCGTGCAACACCGTTCTCATACTTCGAGGGTTGACCATAAGGTGTAAATCCAAGGCCCGGCGTCTTCGTCCAGTCCTGCACTTTGAGCTGCTCTGCCTGCGCCGACGACATTCCTAAAGTCGCGAGACCGAGAGCACTGGCAACCCCGCCTGCACGCCCTAGAAAACTACGGCGATCGACTAAGCCGTTGCCTGCGGCGAGAGTTAACTCCTGCGGTGGTTTCTTGGCCATAATGTCTTCCCCATTTTGCCGACCGGACTCGCCGCCCAGCGTACCACCCTCCAGCGTTATCGAAACAATGTTGTGATACCCCCGAGACGCGGAGGCATAAAAAAAACCTGCGGCGTTGAGGTTTCCCTCATCACCGCAGGTTCGAAGCCTTATGCCCGGAACGCGAAAGCCCAGGTTAAGTTATCAGCTTAGTAGGCCAACGGATCCGGACGGACTTGGAACTTGACCATCGTCGGGCCAGAAAGACCATCGTCGCCGCCTTCTTCATGCCACACGGGTTGCATGGCGTAAGTGGCGTAAACGCCTTTGCCTTTCCAGCCGGCAGCGGCGCTGTCGACACGGCCGTCCATACCGCGGGTGTGGAAGTCCATCGGATACGGCACGCGCAGCACAGTCCACTTCTCGGATTTCGGATCGAAGGCCAGCAACGAATCGGAATTCGTGCCGGTCACGATCGGAATATCTTTGCCGAGACCCAAGGTGTCGTGCAAATCGACCCACATCAGATAGGCGAAGTCGGTCGAGCCGTTTTTCACGCCGGCGTAGTTCGGGCCGGGCGTATTCCAATAGGTCCAACCTTCGGGGCATTGCTGACCCGTCGCCGTCGGACCGCTCATGACTTTGCACTTGGACCGATCGAGGCGTCCCAGGCGGCCTTGCGCAAAGGCCGCATAAGCGATGCCCTTAGAGTCGACGCTCATGCCGCGGATGTTGTAGCCCTCATAGTTGCCATCCGGCATCTTGGCGGCTTCGTAGACTTCCGAGCGGCAGGTTTCTGGCGGATTGGTGCCGGGATTGAACTTCACGATCGAGCTCGGCCACGGACCGGTGCGGCCGTACCACACGCCGCCGTCGGACATATCGATATCCAGGCCGTACGTACCGCCGGAAATGCGCGTGTCCTTGGTCGGATCGATCTGCGCGGCGCGATCATCAATCGCCGTGCTTTCGCCATCGTCACCGCCGCCGCCACGCGTAGCTTTCGGCGGTTGGTTCCATTGCTCGCGGTCGGGCGTAATGACCACTTCGCTGAGCGCGCCGACTTTCGACGGCGTCTTGGAGTTGGTGTCGAGGGTGAACGGACACCAGCCCACGGCCTTCGCTTGGTCGAGCGACTAGTCCCATTCTTTCACGTCAACCCAGCTCGCGAGGTCCGCGCCGGTTGTATAGAACTTACCGTCGGTGGCTTGCAT
>CAITZE010000006.1 GCA_903896775.1 uncultured bacterium | reverse complement strand
TCTAAAACTCAGCGCAGCCGACCTCGTTAAACCCGAGAGCATCGACGAAGCGGAAGTCAAAAACTTCTACGACGAGAATGCGTCCCGTTACCAAGCCCCGGAAACACGCCATCTCGTCCAGCTGATCTTCGAGAGCAAGGACAAGGCGGCAGCGGTGCGCGCTCAAGCGACCCCTGGCGACACGCTGGAAACGTTGGCTGTCAAGGCTAAGGCCGGCGACGTTATCGATATGGGCGAGTTGACGGCGACCTCGCCGCTCGCAAAAACCATCGGCGAAGCGCCTTTTGCGTTACCGGTTCATGAGATCAGCCAGCCGATTGAATCTCCCCTGGGTTGGCACTTGTTCGAAGCCAAGTCGATCACACCTGCGTCCGCGCAGACCTTTGACCAGGTGAAAGATGAAATTCGCAAGACCATTGCCGCTGATAAAGGCGCCGATGCGGTTTACGATGCTTCGACTCACATGGAAGATGCGTTGGATAGTGGTACGCCGGCCGCGGATGTCGCCAAGTTGGTGGGAGCGCAAATTGAACAGATTGAGTCCATCGACCAAGATGGCCGCAATAAGGGCGGTTTGCCGCTGCCGAACCTGCTAGACCCCAAAAACTTCATCACAACGGCGTTTGCGACACCAACCGGTAAAGACAGCCGCTTGATGGATCTGCCGGCGCACGACGGTTACTACGTGATCCATGTCGACGAAATCACACCGCCAACGCCTAAGCCCCTCATCGACGTGCGGGCGCAAGTTGTGAACATGTGGGAAGCCGATGAACGCGCCATCGAAGCACAAGCCTTCGCCGATAAGCTGGTCGCCGATATCGGTCCCTCGACGGTACTGTCGAGCCTTGAAGCCAAGGACAAGCGCGTGTCCTACGCCCCGCTCGGCCCAGTAACGCGCTTCGGTGAAGGTACCGATACCCAGCATGTGATTGATGCCAAGCGGATCAGCCCGCAATTCTTGGATAAACTTTTCGCGGCTAAGGTTGGCGATGTTGTCTCGGCTCCCGTTTCAACCGGAATCGTGGTTGCGCGCTTGAAGGACGTTGTTGAGCCGAAAGCGACGGGCGCCCTTGCCGCTGCGCGCGAAGAATTGAAGGACTCAACCCGCGCGCAAATCGGCGCCAATCTGGCTGAACAATTGGGTCGCTCCTTTACCAATAAATATCCTATCGAGGTCGACCAAAAAGCCCTCGACGACATCACTGCCTCGCGCTGATCAAAGCTCTCACGTAGCTCGCGGCTCAGAGTAAGAGTTATCTTCATGGACGTCTTTCCAGCCCGCCGCGATTTCGCCGCCACCTACGACGCGGGCAAGTCCCAAGTCATCTGGACCGCACTGCCGGCGGATCTCGATACGCCTGTCTCGGCGATGCTTAAGCTGGGCGAGGAACGTCCCTTCACCGCGCTTTTGGAATCCGTGGAAGGCAATGCGGTGCGTGGGCGTTATTCGTTCATCGCGCTGCTGCCCGATTTGGTGTGGCGCTGCAACGGCCAGAACGCCGAAATCTGCCAGAACGTTGGCGCACTGCCGTTGAAATACACCGCCGACCCCAAACCAACGATGGCGTCGTTGCGTGCGTTGTTAGCGGCTTCACGCATCGATCTGCCTGCACATTTGCCACCCATGGCGGCGGGCCTGATCGGCTACATGGGCTACGACACTATTCGACTGGCCGAGAACATCCCCAACAAGAATCCCGACAAACTGGGAATCCCCGAAGGTTTGTTCATGCGGCCGACGGTCACGGTAATTTTCGACACCGTGAAAGACATGATGATTATTGTTGCGCCGGTATATCCGGCGGCTGGCGTCACGGCCGATATCGCTTTTGAGACCGCCGAGCGGCGCATTTTTGACATTGTTACGGCATTGGAAAAACCCGTACCACGTCATGTTCCGGTAGCCGCGCCGCGCTTTAACGCCGCCGCATCCAATACCGGGCGCGAGGGTTATCATGCCATGGTGGCGAAGGCGAAAGAGTACATTCTCGCCGGCGATATTTTCCAGGTCGTGCCGTCGCAGCGTTTCCGCCTGCCGTTCACGCTGCCATCTTTTGCGCTGTATCGCGCGCTGCGTCGTTTGAACCCCTCTCCGTTCCTGTTCCATCTAAACCTGGAAGGCTTTTCGATTGTCGGCTCCAGCCCTGAAATTCTGGTGCGCTTGCGCGAAGGCAAAGTGACGATCCGCCCTATCGCCGGCACGCGTCCGCGCGGCAAAACACCGGCGGAAGATGCGGCGCTGGCCAAGGACCTGCTCTCGGACCCGAAGGAACTGGCCGAGCATTTGATGTTGCTCGATCTGGGACGCAACGACGTTGGTCGGGTCTGCAAACCGGGCAGCGTGCGCGTCACTGAACAGAACACGATCGAGCTTTACAGCCGCGTCATGCACATCGTCTCCAACGTCGAAGGTGAAATCAGCCCTGATCACGACGCCATGGATGCCTTGATGGCGGGATTCCCGGCCGGCACCGTTTCAGGCGCGCCCAAAATTCGCGCCATGGAGATTATCGACGAACTGGAATCCGAACGGCGCGGCTTTTACGGCGGCGCTATTGGTTATCTTTCCGCCAACGGCGACATGGACACCTGTATCGCGCTGCGCACGGGTTTAGTGAAGGACGGCGAATTGGTTGTGCAAGCCGGCGGCGGCATTGTCGCCGATAGCGATCCGGAATCTGAATTCCAAGAAAGTAACAACAAAGCCCGCGCCCTGTTCGACGCTGCTGAAGAAGCCATCAAGTTTTTTGCAGGCGGAAACCGCTAAATCGATTTAGCCCGGTGCATGCGCCGTGCGGCGTTTCAGAACTTCAGTGATCGGCACCAAGGTAATCCCCCGCGCTGCGAGTCCCGGCAACCAACGCTGAAGCGCAGCAAATGTCGCATCGTGAGGATGTCCGATACCGATGGCGGTTCCGTGAGCCTTGGCTGCGGCGGCGAGAATTTCCAGTTGCCCAGTCACCGCTTCGACAGTCTCGACATTATCGAGGAACACATCACGCTCGACATAAGGCACGCCTGCCAATTTAGCGGCCGTCGGACCTACTGTACCGCCGATGGTTTTTGAATCGAGCCATAACAAACCGCGGCTGCGCAATTCGTCCATCACCACCGCCATGCGCTCGCGGTCTTGCGTGAACTTGCTGCCCATATGGTTGTTGACGCCGACATAGCCTTTCCAGTTGTCGAGGTCGGAGGCCATAACGCGCCGGATCGTGGCATCGTCCATGGTCACTGTCAGCGCGCCGGGACCGGGATGCTCTTTCGGATCGATGGGCTGCATCGGCAAGTGCGCGAGAATTTCGTGGCCGGCCTTATGCGACTGCTCCACCAATCCTGGCAGGCCATCGGCGTAGGTCATCAAGGAAAGCGTCAGTGGTCCCTTCAAGCCAATCATCTTGAGCGCGCGGGTATGATCGAGGCCCATATCATCGATAACGACAGCGACCACTGCCTGCCCGTTCACCGTCGGCGGTGGCACCGCGTTAGCAGCCAACGCCGTCTCGGAGGGCGCCGGAGTTGGCGCGGGAGCCGGCGCGTCACTATGTAGAGGATCGGCCGCAAAGATGCTTGTCGGCTCAGGGCTGGAGTCCGCCGGGGCTTTGATTGTCGGCGGCACATACTGATGCGAAGGATGCTGGGGCTCCGCACTTACAACGGCTGCGGGGCGTTTTACAGGGCGGGTCGCGAGGTCAAAGCCGATGCCGGAGACAATTCCAAAGCCCAACAGAGCGATAGCGCCCGCAATAAGAAAGACTGGCCGAACGCCAAGCCATGCCGCCTTCCCACTCGCTTTGCCGTTTTTCTGCTCTTTGGCCATCGCCTTACCGGTATGTCGTGACGTACCGTTCTCTAGACCATCGCCCGTTAAACGTCCATGAAAGGCCAGGATTGCGCCTTCACGGAAGTA
>CAITZE010000005.1 GCA_903896775.1 uncultured bacterium | reverse complement strand
CTCGCGCAATTCGCCGACAACTCCGTGGCTGCCCTTTACGCAAGTCATGTGCTGGAGCATTTGTCTTACCAAGGCAAAGTGCAGGCGGCGCTTGCGGAATGGTTCCGCGTTCTCGTGCCAGGCGGCACCGCCATGATCGCCGTGCCGGATATGGAAATGCTGTGCCGGTTGTACCTGCATCCCGGTCACACCGCCGAGCAGCGGTTCGAGATCATGCGCGTGATGTTCGGCGGGCAACTGACGCCCTTCGATTTTCACGCCGTGGGACTGAACCTGGAATTGCTCTCGCTGTATCTGCTCAATGCCGGATTCCAGGATATCGCGCGGGTGGAAAGCTTTGGGCTGTTCAAGGATTTCAGCGAGGCCAAGCTGGGCACGATCCCCGTCAGCCTGAACGTGACGGCGACAAAGCCTAAGGCGTGACGCGGGAGCGTGGCGGCTGAAAGTAATTCGAAATTAACTCCGTTTGCCTAGGTTTACGGTTGAATCCCGAACCTTAAGCTGGTTGCCCGATGCAGACTCAAACTCTCGACCAAATCCTCGCCGACGTTCCGTTGCAGCATCGCATCACGTTCGGAAAGCTGCTCGACACCGCGCGCTGGAAAGCCATCGCGCCCAACTTGCATGTGGGCGACGCCGAGACGTGCGCGCAAGTGTCGAAGGCGCTGGCGTGGGAGCCGGATGCATTGACCCGCGTGAATACCGGGCTCATCGAAGAAGGTTATTTTCAACTGCCGCCGCCGGCGTGGGATTTGCCGCTGGCCGAGATCGCGGAGGCGATCAGTGTCATCACCAGCATCGGTGATCTGCCGGTGTTCGCCTATATGTACGACGAGGTGTGGCTGTTGTTCGCGCGCCTGAAGAACATGCTGAGCGCGGTGTTGGGCGACGACTACCGCGTGCAGCCCGCGTTCTGGGCTTGGCACATCGGCGGGCGTGCGTTGAACGGTCAGCCTTCGGGCGGGCAGGCGGGCACGGGCTGGAAGCCGCACCGCGATCAGGATTGCGAAACCCTGCGCCCCGACCGTACGCCGAAAGCGCTGAGTGTTTGGATTCCGCTGACCGACGCGACACCCACCAACGGCTGCATGTATATTCTGCCCGCCGACCGTGATCCCAATTACCTGAAAGTGACCAAAGACATTTCCCTCGATCTGCAGGACATCCGCGCACTGCCCAGCCCCGCCGGTGGCGTGCTGGGATGGACGCAAGCGGCCTTGCATTGGGGTGCGGGTGCCAACCCGCGTGCGACCGCCCCGCGCATTAGTGTCTCTGTCGAGTTCCAGCGCGGCGACGAAGCGCCGTACAAAGCGGGATTGATTTCGCCCGGCGAAATTCTTCCGCCCGCCGAGCGCCTGAAACTGATCCTGCGCCAGATCGTGCATTATCAGCACTTCGTCGAAGTGGCGCCCGAGATGCGCAAGTTCGCCTCGGAAGTGGTGTTACCACCGAAACCTGCGGATTTGCTGACGCTCTAATCGTTTCGATCCATTGACGTTGAGGGACAACCAGCGTGACCCAAGGCGTGATCCAAGACGTCAAACACGTTCAGGAGCTTTTCGCTTCCGGCGCTGCGCGCAGGCTGACGCTGCCGGTCGAGCCGCCTGAAGGCGTGGTCGGCGCAGCGCATATCCGCAACGGTGCGCTGGTTGTGCACGATGGTCTGGCCTTGCCGGTTGTGCACGGCAAAACCTCGACGTTCTATTTCGGTGAATTCCATGCCTCGAAATATGCCGCGGTTCTGGAAGCATCTCCGGTGCTTAACGGCGAGATCGCGCACGCGGTTTTCATTCGCGGCAGCGCCAACTATTTCAACTTCCTGGTCTACCATTGTGTGGCCCTTTATCTGCTGAAGACGATGCCGACCAAGACCCGCGTGACGATTGCGACCGTCAACGGCTTTCCGCCTTATGCCGCATCACTCATGGCGCGCCTGTTGCCGATTTTCAGCGGCGGACGTGCGGTTGATATCGTCACCATCGCCGAGGGCCGCACCACGCTCACCGATGTCATCGTGCCTTTCAAGCCCGTGCCGTATATGACCGGTGTGCTGTCGCGCCAGGTGATCATGCCGCTGGTGTTGCGTGATGCGGGTCTTACCAATCCGTTGCGGCAGCTGGGGCCGCTCAAACTGTTTTTACGCCGCGAGAACGCCGGTAACGGGCGCAATCTCTCCAACCAGGCCGAGGTCGAGGCGTGGTTCGTGCAGCGCGGCTACACGGCTGTTAATCCCGGCGCGATGACCATCGATGAACAAGTCATAGTGTTTGCGCGCGCCACGCATATTGCCGGCGTGGAAGGCGCCGCCTTCACCAATATTCTGTTTGCGCTCGCTGCGGCGCAAGTGTTGGTGATCGCCAGCCCCAACACCGCCGGCGAAACATTTTTCGCCGCGCTGAGCAAGCCTGCACACGCGGTGTTTCACGTTGTATATGGCGAGGTCGCACAAGGCCCAGCCACCGGCCGCAACGCGGACTATCACCTGCCGCTTGCGGCGCTGGAGGGCCTAGATCAAGCGGTGGTGGGGGCGTAGACGTTAATTCGTCCCCGCGACATATATGTCGCGCGAATTAAGCGCGCAGCCCTATAATTGGAGTTATGGGGCCACTTATCATCAGAAGTGTTTCGCTGGGTGATGCCGAAGCCATTGCCGCATGCCACAAAGAAGCGGTCGAAAAGAAGGCCGCCGATTTTTACAGCGCCGCCGTCATTGCCGAATGGGCATGGACGCCCGATAGATTAGAGAAAATTCACCGCGAAATTCAGAACCCAGATTTCATATATTTGGTGGCGTCTTTAGATGATCGCATTTTGGGATATGGAATCGCTAATCCGTCGGCATCTGAATTGAAATCGCTGTGCGCCAGACCAAATGCGGTGGGCCGTGTGGGGGCAACCCTTCTGATGGCGCTGGTCGAGCAGTGCAAAGCGCGGGGTTGCACTTATCTTGAATTGTCATCCTCGCTGAATGCCGAGAAGTTTTATCTCGATAACGACTTTCGGGTTTTAAAAAGAGATTGGCATACATCCGAGTCCGGCCTGACGATGGAGTGTGTGATGATGAGATTTGATCTCTCTTAACGGCAGAATCATGAAACAGCATATCGGCTTCATCGCGCTGCTGGTTCCCGACTACGACGCAGCGATTGCGTATTACACGGGCGTGCTGGGGTTCCAGCTCGTCAGCGATACCGTGATCGCCGAGGAGCCCGGCAAACGCTGGATTCTGGTGGCGCCTCCCGGCTCGCATGAGACGCGCATCCTTCTGATGAAAGCCGAGACGCCCGAACAACGCCAACGCATCGGCGATCAAACCGGCGGGCGGGTTTTCCTGTTCCTGCACACCGAGGATTTCCAGCGCGACTATGAGGCTTTCAGCGCGCGCGGTGTGGCGTTTACCGAAGCGCCGCGCCAGGAAGAATACGGCACCGTCGCGGTGTTCCAGGATTTCCTCGGCAACAAATGGGACTTACTGGAGCTGAACGCGGCGGCAAAAGCACGGTCGTAATTTAATTCGTCCCCGCGACGTATACGTCGCGCGAATTAAATCGGCTCAACTCCCCTTACAAAACGCCGCGATGTCGCGGGCCGTGTCATGGCCGATCTCGGGGCAGAGGCGGATGAAGATCTCGGTGGCGTGGATGGTGCCCATGACCTGGCGGCAGCGTGCCCGCACGCCGGCGCGCAGCAGCAAGCGATAGAAGTTGATGCCTTCGTCGCGCAAGGGGTCGCATTCGTTGACGCTGATCACCACCGGCGGCAGGCCGCGCACATCGTCCTCGGTCGCAAAGCCCGGCCAGGCGAGCGGGTTACGCGCATCGCGCTCGGCAATGCCATAGGCCATCACCTCGTAGCTCGACGTGAGGTCGAGGAAGATGCCGTTGTTCTCGGTAGACGAGGGATTATCGGGATGCGGCCAGTATCCGGCGATATAAGGGCACATGGCATAGAGCCCGCGCATCAATCCGCTCTCGCCGTCGCGTTTCAGCTTCAGCCCCAGCGCCAAGGTGAGGTTGCCGCCGCCACTGTCGCCCGCCACGACGATGCGCCCTGCATCGATATTCAAATCGGCCGCGTGAGCATGAAGCCATTTCAGGCCAGAGACGCAATCGTTGAGCCCCGCCGGAAAGGGCGCCACGTCCGGCACCGACGAGGGCCGCGCGGCGTTGCGGAAGTCCACCATCGCCACGCAGACGCCGTTGGCCGCGATCATGCGGCCCCAGGCGCGGTAGTGGCCGTCGAAACACGACTGCGTATACATGCCGCCGCCGTGAATATAGTACACGCAAGGCCACGGGCCTTGTCCGTCGGGCGTGATGATTCGCATATTGATTGTGTTGCCATCGGGCGCGGAGGTGATGCTTTCGGTGCGGACGTTAAGGCCCGCCGGGGGCGCAATGGTTTTGTCGTCGAAGGTTTCGCAGTAGGTCCTGATGGACGCGATTTGTTGTTGGATGTCGTCGCTCTGTTCG
>CAITZE010000004.1 GCA_903896775.1 uncultured bacterium | reverse complement strand
GGGCGCCGCACCTTCCGGCATCGGCGTTTCCACATAGATCGGCGAAAGATTGGTATAGGCTGGCGGTGTGACCCAGAGCTTGATGGCGATGCGGGAGGTATCGCCACCCAGCATCGGCAGTACGCCGCGCTGGAGCCGATTGCTGAAATCTTTCCATCCACCGATGACGGCGACAAACAGCGCCAACACGACAGCGGCCCGTAACGCAAAGCGATCACGCGAAGCGATATCGGGCGCTGGGCCTTTTACGCGGAGGCGGTCGAGATCCGCGCGCGCGCGCGCCTGATGTAAACGCCACATCCATTCTTGGATAGCCGTGGCGCCTGCTACGAGTGTGTCTTCGACCGTCGTCAAGGGGCGGTGCATGACGGGAGAGGTGGTCTCAAGACGAGCACGAGCCTCATCGCGCGTCGGCCAGGTAAAGCCTTTAAGACGGTGCCACACCAGATAGCCGGTGCCGCCGGCAGCCGCCAAAATCAACAGGGCGTGCAAGACCCAGTTCAACGATGGCAATACGTCGACCAGCAGTACGATCGCAAACAGACCGAACAGCAAACCAATAACCCAGAGGCGCGACCAGATGCGCTCCCACGATAAGGCAAACCACGCCAGGACGAGGCGGCGTTGCACGGTGGCGCCCGGGGGCGTCATTTCGGATGGGGTTTGCGGCGTGTTTTCGTTTGTCATGGGCGCAGTCTAGGTCCTGGGCTGGAGGTCTTCAACCAACCGACATTCACATTTAATTTAATGACGATGCAGCCGGGTAAGGGCCGCATTTGGGTGAACAGGGTAAGGTTTTAGGCCTATTCAACCCAAGGCGGCAACTGTTCCAGCGCCACCATTTCCTCAAAACTGGGTCTACGCCGCACCACAGCAAACTGGTCACCCGAGACCATGACTTCGGGGATAAGAGCGCGGGCGTTGTAACTGGACGCCATGACCGCGCCATAAGCTCCGGCCGTCAAAAACGCCACCAAATCGCCGGCCTTTAGGCTGCTGGGTAGCGGATAAGCTTTGGCGAAACAGTCGGTTGTTTCGCAAACGGGTCCCACCACGTCGACGGGCAGGGAACCGCTTGAGGCTTCCTGAACCGGGATAATGTCGTGCCGTGAGCCATACATAGCCGGACGCACCAAATCGTTCATTGCTGCGTCGACAATTACAAAGCGACGCTCCGCGCTTTCCTTGATCGACACAATCTCGGAAACCATGATTCCGGCGTTACCAACAATGACGCGGCCAGGTTCGAAGGTGAATTTGCAGTCGAGGCCGGCAAAGGTGCGCTTGACCATCGCGCCATATTCTTCGGGACTGGGCGGCGTTTTGTTGCTGCTATGATCGTAGGGAACGCCAAGGCCGCCGCCGAGATCGAGATGACGGATATCCAGTCCTTCGGCACGTAATTGCAAAACCAGTTCGCGGACCTTCTTGAAGGCGGCTTCAAAAGGCGCCAGCTCGGTGATCTGCGAACCGATGTGCACGGCGACGGACGTTGGATCGATACCGGGAAGCCTCGCAGCTTTGCGGTAGAGGCGTGGGACGGCAGACCACTCAATACCGAACTTATCTTCTTTGCGGCCTGTCGAGATTTTGTCGTGAGTGCCGGCATCGACCTCGGGATTAACGCGCAGCGCAATACGCGCGGTCTTGCCCATTTCAGCCGCGACACGGCTCAGCGTGTCCAGCTCGGCTTCGGACTCAACGTTGATTTGGCCTACGCCGCTTGCCAAAGCGAGGCGTATCTCGGCTTCCGTCTTGCCGACGCCTGAGAAAACGATTTTGGCCGGCGCGGCGCCGGCTTTCAGCGCGAGTTGCAGTTCGCCGCAAGAGACCACGTCGCAGCCTGCGCCAAGACCGATCAGGGTACGGAGCACAGCGATGTTGCTATTGGCTTTGACCGCAAAGCATACAGTTGCATCAAGTCCGGTGAGTGCTTTCTGGAAGACACTAAGATGTCGCGTAAGCGTCGCCGTGGAATAGCAGTAGAACGGCGTGCCGACTTCAGCCGCTATACGCGGCACGGCGACATCCTCGGCGTGCAGAACGCCGCCGCGATAACTGAAGTGATGCATGACTGCGTTTCGTTATTGAGGTTTAGGATACTGGCGCGGATAAACCGAGCCGTCCGGCTGACGCGGCGACTCCTTTTTGCCGCAGGCCGCAAGGCCGGCGACGAGGCATATGGTGACAGCCGCCAAGCCCAGCTTTTTGCCGAGGTTTTTAGTTAAACTCTTCATGGC
>CAITZE010000003.1 GCA_903896775.1 uncultured bacterium | reverse complement strand
TTCGATAATCTCACCCGTGTTCTTGATGCGGCGACCCGCCCCGATGGCGCTCAAATCTCCTATCCCCCCTATAACATCGTAAAAGCCGGCGAAGACGCTTACCGCATTACCTTTGCGGTCGCAGGCTTTGGCGAAAACGATCTCGATGTGAACGTCGAGAACAACACGCTCACCGTGACTGGGAAAGTCGCCCAGGATAATGAAGCCGCCACTTATCTTCATCGCGGCATCGCCGGGCGCTCCTTCGAACGCAAATTCGAATTGGCCAATCACATTCAAGTTTCCGGCGCGCGCACCGAAAACGGCTTGTTGCATATCGATTTGAAGCGCGTTGTGCCCGAGGCCTTGAAACCCCGCAAAATCAGCATCGGCAGCACGCCTGCGAAAGCGCCGCAACTGCATGCTGAAACCGTCGCGCAAGCTGCGGAATAACTCAAAAAGAAACGGCGGTTGTATCAACCGCCGTTTCCTAGAATTTACGCTGCTCTTTGCTTCTCTGCCGCGCCGCGCCGTCGAGATGGGTCCGTTGCCCCCACGGATCCCCACCCGTCTCCGGTGTGGCGCGGTTTTTTTATGCCTTCAGCGAACGATAGATCAGGCGCACGAAGTTGGCCGTAGCCTTTTCGTCGGCGCCGACTTTCTTCTCCACGTCATCGAGAACTTTGGCGGCCACCGCATCGTCTTCGCTTTTGCCCGCGGCGATTAGCTTCGCGATGCGATCGCGTGACGTCACCATCAGCTTGCGGTATTCGATAAGGCCGGCCTTATCCATAAGCGCGCCGTGGCCCGGCACAATCTTGGTGTCGGCATTGACGAGCTTCAGGTAACGGTCGACGGCGGCGATAATGCCTTTGATATTGCCGCCAACAGCCACATCGATATTGGGATAGCGGTTGCCGGTGCTGACAATATCGCCGGTTGCCAGAACATTGGCGTCTTTAAAATAAATCGCGCTGTCGCCGTCGGTATGGGCGTTGGGCTCATGCATCACCTGGGCGGTGCGGCCGCCCACCTTCAGTGTTGTTTTGTTTTTATAGGTCTGCGTGGGAACACTGCCCGGTGCCGGCGGCGTCTTGGCGCCGGTCAGTGCATTAACGGTGCCTTCGCTCAAACGCTTCCCGACATTAGGATCGGCGACGATGACAGCGCCTTCTTTGGCGAAAGCTTCGTTACCGCCGGTGTGGTCGCCGTGATAATGCGTGTTGACCACGTATTTCACCGGAGCAGGTGAAAGCGCCGCCAGCGCCGCTTTGATCTTTTCGTGCAAAGGCGCGAATTCAGTATCGACCAGGATGATGCCATCGGTACCGACGGCGGCGGTCATATTGCCGCCCTGGCCGGCAAGCATGAAGGTTTTATGCCCCAAGTCCGTGGTCTGGATCTCGACCTTGGAATAATCGGGCGCCTGCTGCGCGAAAGCCGCGCCCGTAAAAAGAGTGCCTAAGCAGAAAGCAGCTGCAAGGGCTGCCGGTGCAACGCGATTCATATCAGTCTCCTCCCCTGGTGAAGCTTTATTTTGCGCCCGTGCCTGTCCGGACACAACCTTGAGGGGGCGGCTTCAGAACATATTTCACCATCAGGCGTTGTCTTGGCGGACGCTTCTGCTTGGAAGTGTCGAACGCTAGAAAACAAAGGATTCTCCAATGGCTGACAATGGAAATGGCGGCGGCGGTCTATATTTTGTCGTAGGCGGCCTGGTTGTGGTCGTGCTGGGCATGGTTCTGTATTTCGGAGGTTACGTTGGCCCCACGCATACGGCCCCTGCGGCCTCTGCAGTGAGTTCTGAACCGACGCGCTCGAAGACAGTTGAGCGGACGGTCACCCCAGATTCGGTCTCGACCAGCAGAACCACGACGACAACGCCCGCTCAATAACCTTAAGAGCGAACCTGCGATCTTTCGCCAGTCATGAGGCGGGACTTCGCAGGGTTGATTGGCTAACATAAGCGCCGGCCACCGCGTGTGGCCGGCGGCGGGGGATATGCCGGCGTTTTTAACGCCGGTTTCGCATGAGGGGGGAACTCATGAGCACCCAGGACATTAGTCCATCGTTCATCGCACGCATTGCCGTGCGCAGTTGCGCGTGGTCGGAGCGCTGGGTGCCGGATCCGTTCGCGGTCGTAGTGTTGGTCGTCGCGGTGGTCGTGATCGGTGCCCTTGCGATGGGTGCGGGACCTGTTTCCGTCGCGCGCGCTTTCGGTGATGGCTTCTGGAGCCTGATCCCTTTCACCATGCAGATGACCTTCATCATCATCGGCGGTTACGTCACCGCCGACTCTCCGCCCGTTGCCAAAATCATCCAGCGCGTCGCCGATATTCCCAAGACCGGACGCGGTGCGGTGGTCATGGTGGGGTTCTTTAGTATGGCACTCGCCATGATCCACTGGGGGCTATGCCTGGTGGTCGCGAGTTTGCTGGCCCGCGCGCTGGCGCAACGGCGCGATCTCAATATGGATTATCGTGCGGCGGGTGCCGCCGCTTATCTCGGCAACGGATCTGTTTGGGCTTTGGGTTTGTCGTCATCGGCGGCGCAGTTGCAGGCTAACCCTGCCAGTATGCCGCCCAATATGCTGGCCGTGACCGGCGTGATCCCTTTCGGCGAAACCATTCTTCTCTGGCAGTCGCTTCTGCTCGCCGTGATCTTGATCGCAGTCAGCACCTGGACTGTGTGGGCGACGGTGCCCGATGCCGCACACACCCGAACCGCTGAGCAATTGGGTATAGATGTGCATCAAAACATACGCGCCTCCGCGCCGCGTAGCCGCCCGGGCGAATGGCTGGAATTCAGTCCACTGCTGACCGTGTTCATCATCGCGCTAGCGCTGGCGTGGTTGATCGAACAGCTGGCGCGCAATGGCGTGATGAATACAATCTCCAGTCTCAACAACTACAACTTCATTTTCCTGATGCTGGGTCTCGCTCTCCATTGGCGTCCGCGCCGTTTCTTAGATTCGGCGGCGCGCAGCATGAGCAGTGTCGGCGGTGTGCTGATTCAATTTCCCATGCTGGGCGCGATCTCGATGATCATGACCGCGGCCAAGAATGACGATGGTCAGACTGTCGCCGGCGCTCTCGCGCATTTCTTCAGTGAACTTGCAGCGGGGCCCGCTTTCGCTTTCGTCGTCGGCATTTATTCCGCCATTCTCGGACTGTTGGTGCCCTCGGGCGGTGGCAAGTGGGTGATCGAAGCGCCTCATGTCATGCAAGCCGCCAAGGATATGCAGTATCACCTGGGTTGGGTGGTGCAGATCTATAACGCCGCCGAGGCCTTGCCCAACTTGCTCAACCCGTTCTGGATGTTGCCGGTGCTCGGCATTCTGGGCGTGAAGGCGCGCGATCTCGTGGGTTTCACTTTTGTGCAGTTTCTGGTGAACTTTCCCATCGTTCTGATCCTTCTCTGGCTCCTGGGTATGACGCTCACATACCACCCGCCCATCATGCCCTAGGCGGGCTGTTGCCCAAACCACATGAGACGTCGTATTCAAACGCTATGAAAAGTATGTGGTCGGATGAAGATGCGGAGCGCATGGTCACGCGCTATGCGCAACAGGGTGTGAACGCCGATATCGCGCTTCGCGTTTATACGTCGCGCCTCCTGGGCCGCGATCCCGCACTGGTATTGCACGGTGGCGGCAATACTTCCGTAAAGACGGCCGTACCTGACGTTTTGGGCCGTACGACGCAAGTTCTCTGCGTGAAGGGCTCTGGCTGGGATATGGCCGAGATCGAGCCGGCCGGGCTACCCGCCGTGCGTTTGGCGTCCATTGTCGAGTTGCGTAATCTCGCCAAGCTTTCTGACGAGGATATGGTCAATATCCAGCGCTGCAATTTGCTGGATGCGGCCGCGCCAAATCCCTCGGTCGAAACGCTGTTGCATGCGTTCCTGCCGCACAAATTTATCGATCACACGCACTCCATCGCGGTGTTAGCTGTCAGCGACCAGCCCAATGGCAACGAGCTTTGCCGTGAGCTCTACGGCAAGCGCATGGGCCATGTGCCTTACATCATGCCGGGCTTTTTGTTGGCCAAAAAAGCCGCCGAGGTTTTCGAACAAGACCCAGCTGTCGAAGGTCTTATTCTCGAAAAGCACGGCATTTTCACTTTTGGCGACACCGCGCGCGAAGCTTACGAGCGTATGATCGATAAGGTGACGCAAGCCGAAGAACGGTTACAGAAGGACCGTAAGGCAGCGTTCGCGCCGGCGACGCTCCCAAAGCAAACCGCAACGGCCGCGCAAATCGCGCCGATCCTGCGCGGCTTGCTCGCGCGCTGCGACGACAGCAAAACCTTGCAACGCATGGTGCTCGACTTCCGCGCTAATGCGACGATCCTCACTTACGTCAACGGGCGGGAACTGGAGCGTTACTCGCAAGTGGGTGTGGTGACGCCCGATCACACCATTCGCACCAAGAACTGGCCGTTGGTTGTTCCGGCACCGGACACCGCTGACCTCGCCGCCTTCCGTAAAAACGCCGAGGCAACATTCGCCAAGTTCGTGCAGCGCTATCACGACTATTTCCGCCATCACAACACGCATCAGGATCCGCCGAAGACCGAACTGGATGCCGCGCCGCGTGTGATCCTTGTGCCGGGTGTTGGCTTATTCGGCGTAGGCGCCAGCAAAAGTGCGGCTGCTATCGCCAGCGACATTGCCGAGAACACGATTCAAACCATCACCGATGCTGAAGCCCTCGGGCGCTACGAATGCCTGTCGGAAGCCGATCTCTTTGATATGGAATATTGGTCGCTGGAACAGGCCAAGCTCGGCAAAGGCAAAGAAGCCAAACTTGCGCGGCAAGTTGTTGTTGTTACCGGTGGTGC
>CAITZE010000002.1 GCA_903896775.1 uncultured bacterium | reverse complement strand
TCCACATTCAGGATTTTACCGCGCAGGGGCAGGATGGCCTGGAAGCCACGGTCGCGGCCTTGCTTCGCAGAGCCACCGGCCGAATCACCTTCGACGATGAACAGCTCTGCCGCAGCGGGGTCGCGGTTTTGACAATCGGCCAGCTTGCCAGGTAACGACGAGATATCGAGCGCACCTTTGCGGCGCGTCAACTCGCGGGCTTTGCGTGCAGCTTCGCGCGCAAGGGCCGCTTCAACAACTTTGCCGACGATCTTGCGGGCTTCCGAGGGGTGTTCCTCGAACCATTCGCCAAGCTTTTCCGAGACCACGCTCTCGACCACCGGGCGTACTTCCGAAGACACTAGTTTGTCTTTGGTCTGCGAGGAGAACTTTGGGTCCGGCACCTTGACCGACAGCACGCAGGTCAAGCCTTCGCGCATATCGTCGCCGGTTAGCGGCACTTTGTCTTTCTTGGCCATGCCTTTTTCGTTGGCATAGTGATTGATCGTACGCGTCAGCGCGCCGCGGAAACCGGCGAGATGGGTGCCGCCATCGCGTTGCGGGATGTTGTTGGTGAAGCACAGCGTATTTTCGTGATAGCTGTCGTTCCACTCCATCGCCAACTCGACAGTGATGCCGTCTTTCTCGGCCGACATGGCCACAGGCGGCTCGTGCAGCGCCTGTTTGGTGCGGTCGAGGTATTTCACAAAGGCTTCGATGCCGCCCTGATAGTGCAGGTCGATCGACTTGTTCTCAGAGTGGCGCGCATCGGTGAGATTGAGGAAAACGCCGGAGTTGAGGAACGCGAGCTCACGCAAACGATGCTCCAGCGTGCCGTAATCGAATTCGGTTTTAGTGAACGTTTCCGTAGCCGGCAAGAAACGCACTTCTGTGCCGGTCTTGAATTGCCCCGCGCGTTTGCCTTCTGTGACCTTGGGCGCGGGACCGACCATCGCCAGCGGCGCTTCCGCAACGCCGTGGCGGAATTTCATGAAGTACTCTTTGTCGCCGCGCCAAATGCGCAAATCCAGCCAGCTGGAGAGCGCGTTGACCACGGACACACCGACGCCGTGCAGACCGCCGGAAACCTTGTAGGAATTCTGGTCGAATTTTCCGCCGGCATGGAGCTGAGTCATGATGACTTCGGCTGCCGAAACGCCTTCTTCCTTGTGGATGTCCACCGGAATGCCGCGACCGTTATCATAAACTGAGCAGCTGCCATCGCCATGCAGGATCACCTCGACGCGATCGCAATAACCGGCCAGGGATTCGTCGATAGCATTGTCCACGACTTCGTAAACCATGTGATGCAAACCCGAGCCATCGTCGGTGTCGCCGATGTACATGCCGGGGCGTTTACGTACCGCATCAAGGCCTTTCAGGACCTTGATGGAATCGGAATCGTACGCGCGTTCTTCGGCCTTCACGGCGGGTTCGGACGGTGCGTTCATGAGGTCAAATCTCGGTGGTTGCAGCAGGTGTTTATTATATAGGAACGGACAGGAAATTTTGCAGATTTATCGCTGTTTTAAGACGCCATTTTCGACTGTGTAATATTGGGCGGTTTCCCCAAAATCTTCGAAAAGCGCGGTATCCGTCCCGGTCATCCAAGCTTGCGCGCCAAGGGCCAGAATTTCGGCAAACAACGCGCGCCGGCGATCGACATCGAGATGGGCCGCAACCTCGTCCAACAACAACACGGGCGCATGGCCGCGTTTTGCACGCTGCAGACGGGCTTGAGCCAAAAGGATCGAGATCAGCAGCGCTTTTTGCTCGCCGGTCGAGCACAAGGCCGCCGGCTGTCCATGTGAGGCATGCCCCGGCACGCTCATGGCAACGCCCAAATCCGAACGGTGCGGACCAGCCCCTGCACCGACAACACCGCGCCGCTCATCCCAGAGACTGCGGCGCAAAGCATCTTCAGCGTCTACGGCGGGCATTTCCGCAAGCCAGCTATCCACTGTGCCGACGAGGGCCAGCGATGCGGCGGGGAAGGGACCACTCACGCCGGCCAGATCGCGGTTTAGGCGTGCCACCACATCATGGCGACCAGCGGCCAACGCGATGCCGTGCCGGGCCATCGTGTCTTCGAGAGCTGCAAACCAGGGCGCATCGCCCTCGCCGTTTTTCATCAAACGCAGGCGTTGGCGATAAGCGTGATCATACGCGGCCATACGTCCGGCGTGGTCAGCATCGAAAGACGTCACGAGACGGTCGAGGAATTTGCGGCGCGATCCCGGGCCATCGACAAAGATGCGATCCATGGCCGGCGTCAGCCATAACACGCCGAGATGCCGGGCCATCGCCGCCGCGCCCTTCGCGGGCTGGCCGTTGATATGGATCGTGCGGCGCTCCGCCGTTCCAACAGCAAGGCCGGTGCCCATTTCCATGGGGCCATCAGGTGTCGTGAGTGTCACCGCCACAGCCCAAGACGCTGTCGAAGGGACAAGTGAAACAACGCTGCCTGCGCGCGGTGCGGATTGGCGCGCGACTTGCGCAAGACGGACGCCACGTAACCCCCGCCCCGGAGCTAGGAACGAAAGTGCTTCGAGCAGATTGGTTTTACCGGCGCCGTTGGGGCCCGTCAGAACGATAGGCCGGCGATCAATCTCGAGCCGCAAATCGGCGTAGCTGCGCACGTTGGTCAGTGTCAGCCGCGTAACCGCCACGGGTTTGGCGGCATTCATAGGCGCGGCCGTGCTGAAGGCTGGATGCAAACCTAGGCTCACACCCGCATCGGCATAAGGACATACATGGCAGAAGCATCCGCCACATCGCGAATGACCGTGGGCGAAGCCGCATCGGCCATGGTGAAGCGCGCTGCCTCGCCTTCGATCTGGCCGAGGATTTCCAAGAGATAACGCGAATTAAAGCCGATCTCGAGATGTCCGGCAGCGTAGCGCGCTTCGACTTCTTCAACCGCGCTGCCCGCTTCGGGGCTGGAGGCCGACAATGTAATCAGGCCCTTTTCGCAGTTCATCTTGATGGAGCGCGACTTCTCGGAGCTGATGGCCGAAACACGGTCCACGGCATCGAACAGCGGTTTGCGTTCGGCTTCCAGCACTTTGTCGTTGCCGGTGGGAATGACGCGTTCGTAATCGGGGAACGTGCCGTCGATGAGTTTGGAGGTGAGCGTGACGTTGTCGAAGCCGAAGCGAATTTTGGAATCCGACAGCGAGATGGTGATATCGCCTTCGGTCTCGTCGATCAGTTTACGCACTTCGATCACGGCTTTGCGCGGCACGATTACGCCGGGCATGCCGGCAGCGCCTTCTGGCAGCGGCAACTCGACGCGCGCGAGGCGATGGCCGTCGGTGGCGACAGCGCGCAAAACCGCGACTTTGTCGCTTTTGGCGGCGTGCAGATAGATGCCGTTCAGGTAGTAGCGGGTTTCTTCAGTGGAGATGGCAAAGCGGGTGCGGTCGATCAGGCCACGCAGATCGGCAGCGCCCAGCTTGAAGGTATGACCCAAGTCGCCATCGGACATGGCGGGGAAATCCTCGACCGGCAGGCTTGCGAGATTAAAGCGCGAACGCCCGGCCGCGAGCGCGATCTGGCCGCCGTCGCTGGATGAAGTGACTTCCACTTGCGCCCCGTCGGGCAACTTGCGGACAATGTCGTAAAGCGTATGGGCCGGAACGGTGGTGGCCCCACCCTTGGAAACTTCGGCGGCCGTGCTCTCGGCGATCTCGATATCCATATCGGTGGCATTGAGAGACAGATGGCCCTTAGCCGCATCCAAACGCACGTTGGAAAGGATCGGGATGGTATTGCGGCGCTCGACCACGCTCTGTACGTGACCCAGGGATTTAAGGAGGGCAGCCCGCTCGATGATGAGTTTCATGGTTCTGAAATTCGTCTTTTTAATCTTGTGAAATACGCCGGCTGACTTTCCCCCGCACCGGCGGAAAAGGCGCTAAACCGCCCCTATCCGCAGCCCTCACAGAGCGCGGCGCGGCACCCGTGAAAGGGGTTCCAAGTATAACCAGAGAGGGACCAGGAGACCTAGGGAAAAACGCCCCGCCCGTACCCACTGCCAAAGGCCGAATACAACGCCAGGGAGGCTTCGAAATACCGGATTTCGCCGGCTGAAAAAGCCGCGCTTAGCTTTCCAGCATACGGGTCAGAAGTTCGACGTCTTCGGCGAAGGCAGTATCGAGCTTCACCAGTTCTTCGACCTTACGCACCGCATGCATGACGGTGGTGTGGTCGCGGCCGCCGAAG
>CAITZE010000001.1 GCA_903896775.1 uncultured bacterium | reverse complement strand
GCTGGCGGTTGTAGTTCAGCGTCAGTTTGTTGATCATTTCGCCGGCATTACGTGTCGCCGAATCCATAGCGGCCATCTGCGCGCCGAAGAACGACGCACCGTTTTCCAACTGTGCGCGGAAAATCTGGATGGCGAGGTTGCGCGGCAACAATTCAGCGAGGATTTCCTGATCCGACGGCTCGTAATCGTAGACGACTGAATCGACCGCGCCGCCGGCAGCTTCCGGCACCGGGAACGGAATCAGCTGCTGACGCGTGACAACCTGGGTGATGGCCGACTTGAAGCGTGCATAGACCATGGTCGCAACGTCGAACTCGCCAGCATTGAACATGCCTACAACTTTGGTGGCGACTTCCTGAGCTTCGCTAAACAAAGCGGTCTTTTTACCAAACTCGGTCATTTCGCCGACGATCAGATCGCGGTACTCGCGGCGCATAGCATCGCGGCCCTTACGGCCAACGGTCAGAATCTTCACCGTTTTACCGCGCTCGATCAGCTCACGCACGAGCAAGCGCGCCGAACGGATGATGTTGGTGTTGAAGCCACCGGCCAGGCCGCGGTTAGCGGTCATAACGACGATAAGATGCACGTCGTCTTTACCGGTCCCAGCGAGCATGGGCAGCGCACCCGCACGACCGGCGGCGGCGGCAGCAAGATTGCCCAGCATACGTTCCATGCGTTCAGCATAGGGACGCGCAGCTTCAGCAGCTTCTTGCGCGCGGCGCAATTTCGACGCCGCCACCATTTTCATGGCGGAGGTGATCTTCTTCGTCGACTGCACCGAAGCAATTCGGACGCGGAACTCTTTTAAGCTGGGCATTAGCTTGAACCGATCCTGATACCAGCCGCCTTACGAGAACGAAGCTGCGAAATCGTCGAGGAAAGTCTTGAGCTTGGTTTGCAGCGTGTCGCTCAAAGCCTTTTCGTTGCGGATACCGGCGAGAATGTCCGGGCCGCGCTCGCGCATAGCCGCCAGCATAGAGGATTCGAAGCGGCCGACATCGCGCACGGCGATCTTGTCGAGATAACCTTTGGTGCCGGCGAAGATAACAACCACTTGTTCTTCGACGGGGACCGGGCGGTACTGCGGTTGCTTCAGCAATTCCGTCAGACGCTCGCCGCGTGCCAACAAGCGCTGGGTGGCAGGATCGAGGTCAGACGCGAACTGCGCGAAGGCTTTCATTTCGCGGTATTGCGCGAGTTCGAGTTTGATCGAACCGGCAACCTGCTTCATGGCCTTGATCTGCGCCGACGAACCGACGCGCGACACCGAGATGCCGACGTTCAGCGCGGGACGAATGCCCTGATAGAACAGGCTGGTTTCAAGGAAGATCTGGCCGTCGGTGATTGAGATCACGTTGGTCGGAATGTAAGCCGAGACGTCATTGGCTTGCGTTTCGACAACCGGCAAAGCGGTAAGTGAACCCGAGCCATTAGCTTCATTCAGCTTCGCGGCGCGTTCCAGCAAGCGGCTGTGCAGATAGAACACGTCGCCGGGATAAGCTTCGCGGCCTGGCGGACGGCGCAGCAACAAGGACATCTGACGATAAGCGACGGCTTGCTTGGACAAATCGTCATAGAAAATGACGGCATGCATACCGTTGTCGCGGAAGTATTCGCCCATGGCGCAGCCGGTGTAGGGCGCCATGAACTGCATCGGCGCCGGATCGGAAGCGGTCGCGGCAACAACGATGGTGTATTCCAGCGCGCCGTAGTCGGCCAAGGTCTTGACGACCTGCGCCACGGTGGAACGCTTCTGACCGATGACGACGTAGATGCAGAACAGCTTTTCTTTGTCGCTGGTCGCGGCGTCGTTGATCTTCTTCTGATTGATGATGGTGTCGAGGATGACGGCGGTCTTGCCGGTCTGACGGTCACCGATGATCAGTTCGCGCTGGCCGCGACCAATGGGGATCAGCGCGTCGACAGCTTTCAAGCCGGTCTGCACAGGCTCATGCACCGAACGGCGCGGAATGATGCCAGGAGCTTTCAGTTCAGCGAGGCGGCGTTCGGTGTTGCCGAGATCGCCCTTGCCGTCGATGGGATTGCCGAGACCGTCCATGACGCGACCCAACAGCGCCTTGCCGACTGGAACG